>CAZJLZ010000343.1:0-2761 GCA_964546775.1 uncultured Cryomorphaceae bacterium
TTCCCTTTCGGTTTCAGTAATTTGATGCATTTCTTTAGGGAGGTTTTCCCTACGGTATCGAATATGATGTCATACGTTTCAGAACTTTTGGTAAAATCCTCTTTTGTATAATCGATAACATGATCCGCGCCGATTGATTTCACCAGATCCAAATTCCGGGTACTGCATACTGCGGTGACATGTGCTCCGAAGTATTTTGCCAACTGAACAGCTGCCGTTCCAACCGATCCCGATGCTCCATAAATTAATACCTGATCTCCTGCATTGATTTTGCTTTTCTTCTTTAAATAAGCCAGTGCTGAAAGCGGCCCGTTGACCAGCGTTGCCGACTCACCAAAGGACAAATTATGAGGCTTGAAACAAAGCAATCCATTTTCAGGAAGACATTTGTATTCCGCATGTGCGCCGAAACCAAGTCCTGTATATCCAAAAGCCGGATCACCGGGTTTATACATTCGGACTTTTGCGCCGACAGACTCTACTGTTCCGGAAAATTCGGTTCCCAAAACCGGGATTTTAGGTTTTCTGAATCCGAACATCAACCCAACCGGAAATTTCAAAAGCGGAGAATGATTGAACCCTCTCATCTTTGGGTCTTCTGCTGTTACGGTAGAAGCATGAATTTTAACCAGTATTTCGTTTTTTGCGGGAACGGGTTTTTCGATTTCCGCGATTTGCAGTACCTGTGGTGGACCGAAGCGCTTAAAAATAGCTGCTTTCATAAAGATAGAGATGGATCAATGTAATCTCTTCAAAGTAAAGGCAAATGATGAAGTGGTAATTTGATCTAAGTCAAATAATCATTATGAGGAAAGTTTTGACCGGATCCGGGATAAGGTTTCCAAAGAAACATTCAGATAGGATGCGATAATCGTCACCGGCAAAAACTGCACAATTTTGGGTTCTTTTTCGAGAAGGTCAGCATATCTGCGGGAAGCATCGAGGGTTTGAAATTCCCGGAGTCTTTGTTCAAACCAGACTGCATAATATTCAATGAACATTTTGTCCAGCATCATCACCTCCGGATATTTACCCGTTACCTTATGAAACCTTCCGGAATCAATAATCGTCACCTCCAGATCGGTTAGCGCCTCAATGTACACATCTCCGGGTTTTTGCATGATGTAACTGTCCAATGAAATGGCTACATCATCGTGAAAATAAATTTCTGTCGTAATTTCTTTGTGGTCGTTGTGGTAAAATTTTCTCGCTATACCCTCGCGGATCAAAATATGCGCTGTACAGATTTGACCCGGCTTTAAAAGGAATGTTCCTTTAGAAAATTTCTTTTCGATAAACACTTCTTCCAGATCGCTCAGGATTTGAGGATCCAATTTTCCGGAAGCATCTTTTATTCTTTTGATGTATGGGTTCATTTATTTAGCTGGTGATAGAAAGCCGACACAAAATATAAAAAGGAAATAAGGCGAAGCCCTCTCTTCTTTTCCGTATTACTTTTCTCCAGATGCTCCAGCACAATTGGCCAGGGATTACCGAAGATGACCAAATAAAGTTGAAGTTACTCAACCGAATTGGTATATGACCACCAGCGTTATTACCTTTGGTCGTTTTCCTTAACACAAACATGACATTTTATTAATGCCGGCTTATCGTTTAATTCACATTCTAATATTCATTTTCAGCTTTGTATCGCTTAGAGTATATACCCAGGACACCACAACTGTCAACCCACTGGGACTTTCCGCCTCATACGGAAGCAAAGGTTTTGAGCTGACCACAGCAGACAATCGTTTCAAATTACATCTGCAAAGCCGCCTGCAGTTCCGGTTTGCCACGCCCCAGGACCAACACCCGGTTACCTTCGAGGATTTTAATCAACCTCCGTCGTATGTGTTAAAAAACAACCGGGCTCGATTAAAGGTCGGAGGCCATGGTTATCAACCATGGCTGAAATATTACTGGGAATATGATGTCGTCGGTGGAAACCTGCTCGACTTCAGGATCATGATTGAGAAATGGAAATGGCTACGTTTGAAAGTTGGCCAATGGAAGATTGAATACAGTATGGAAAGGGTGGTCAGCAGTGGAAAGCAGCAAATGGTGGGTCGGTCTATCATTAACCGACCTTTTACGATTGACCGCCAGCAAGGAGTTGAGTTGTACGGCAATCTGGCCGGATCGGGCCCGCTTAATTTCAGCTATTGGGCCGCAGTACTAACCGGCACCGGCCGAAGCAACAACCGAAACGATGATACCAATTTGATGTATTTCGGGCGGTTTCAGTGGAATATCTTTGGCAGAGAGTATAAATTTTCGGGTAGCGACACCGATATTTCCGACAAACCTGTAGCCATGATTGCTGTAGCGGGTGTTACGAACCGAAGCCGCTTTACGCGGTTTTCTTCGGCAGGTGGTGGACAATTGGAAGGCTTTGAAGGAACCATTCCGGGTCAGTATGAACTCAACCAGTTGAACATCGAAACAGCCTTTAAATACAAAGGATTCAGTTGGCAGTCGGAACTGCATAGAAAAGATATTGTTAATTTTAATGCGGATGGAATGCGCACTTCTGTAGAAGGTTATTATGCGCAAGCCGGGTATTTCTTTCATCAACTCATCAACTGGTGGCCAGCACCCCTGGAATTGGCGGTAAGGCAAGCGGGTTATTATCCCAACACGTTTCAAAGTTTGATCGATCAGAGTGAAACTTCATTCGGTGTCAACTGGTTTTTCAAGGATCATTCCAACAAATTAACGCTCGAGGTTAGCAATTTTCACTATGAAAACCTTGCCATGGAGA
>CAZJLZ010000344.1:0-6474 GCA_964546775.1 uncultured Cryomorphaceae bacterium
TCAATGGCGCCATCCTCAGCTCCATGACAACTGATGTTTGTACCGCCGGGATAAATGAGTGGATCAACCGCAGCGTACAATGAGTCAGCCGGTTCACTAAGAACGATGGAATCATTAACTGTACATCCATTGAGATCTGTAATATTGAGGTAGTAGGCGCCAGCTGTAAGTAATTCGATTATGGGCAAATCTCCGGTGAAATCATTTGGACCAGTCCAGGTATAGAGGTAGTCCTCTGTTCCACCAGTTACAGTACTGAAGATACTTCCCGTGCTATCGCCTTTACAACTGATGTTAGCACCCCCACCGAAGGTCGGAGCGAAAAGGTCGATGGTCAGTATTTCCGGTTCTGTAAGCGTAAAGGAATCTGTTTTTACACAGTTGTTGGCGTCAGTGGTCAACAAAACGTATGTGCCGGAACACAAATCAGTGAGCAGTGTATCGGAATCAGTGAAATTATCAGGTCCGGTCCATTCAAAGTTGAAAGGCCCAGCTCCACCAGTTACGGTAGCGTTGAGTATTCCGTCGCAAGCTTCGGAACAACTGATATTAACTCCTCCGTTATATTCAATAGTCGTAAGTTCAACATCCAATGGTTCCGGTTCGGTAAGGGTAATGCAGGCTTCTCCGATACAATTGTTTTCATCCAGCACTACCACGCAGTATTCACCGGCAGAAAGTCCTGCGAGGTTTGGAGTGTCGGAATTAAAATTGTTTGGCCCTGTCCAGATGAAAGTATAATCTCCGGTACCGCCGTCCGTCGTCGTAATGATCGAACCATCATCTCCCTGATAACAGTTGATGTTGAAGCCGCCGGCAAATTCTGGTGAGACCAGAGTAACAGTAATGGCATCCGGTTCAGTAATTTGATAACAATTCTGAGCAGTACAACCGTTAACATCGGTTACGGTGACACAATAAACTCCCGCTGGTAGATTGAAAAGACTCTGGCTAATGCTGGAAAAGTTATCCGGACCAGTCCATTCATAAGCATAACTTGGATTTCCACCCTGAGGTTGTGCTTGAAGCGCTCCGGTACTGGCAGCGTTACAAAGGATCTCTGAGGTCTGAGCAATATTTACCTGAAGTACTTCCGGTTCTGTGAGGGTGATACACATAGAAGCTTCGCATCCGTTCGCGTCGGTCACATCAAGACAATAAGTTCCTGCTGGCACATTTACGAGGCTACTATCTGATGAGGTAAAACCATTGGGTCCTGACCATTCATACTCGTAAGGCGGGGTGCCACCAATAATATTGTTTCCAATATATCCAGTAGATGCTCCGGCACAATCGATGTTAGTACCACCAACAAATATGGGGCTGCTCAGCGCAAGCAATAGGTTTTCCGGTTCTTCAATTTCATACGTGCCTTCAAAAACACAATTGTTTGCGTCTATGACCACCACGGAATAGGTGCCTGCAGATAAGCCATTGATTTCTTCGGTATCGGCATTGTTGCTCCAGCTAATGATATAGGGAGCTGTACCACCTGTCAGATTTAGGTCAATACTTCCTGTGGCAGCAGAATTGCAAGCCACCGGATTAATATCTGGTGTGGCAGAAAGGATAGCCGGTTCGGTGAGCTCAAAACAGTTCATTCCGGTACATCCGTTTTCATCGGTTACTTCCAGACAATATACCCCAGCGACCAGATTGCTGATGTTCTGCTGAGTTGAGGTATAATTATCCGGCCCTGTCCATTCAAAGCCAAAGGTTGGTGTTCCGCCATTGATAACAGCGTTGATAGATCCACTTGCGCTGCCATTACAGTCAATGTGCCAACCTCCTGAATAAGTTGGGGCAGACAATGTCACAGTCACTGGTTCTGGTTCAGTCAGTTCAATACAATTGGTTTCAATACATTCGTTTTCGTCTGTAATGGTTACACAATAAACACCAGCTTCAAGATTATTGATGGTTGCTCCGGTCGCTATAAAACCATCAGGCCCTTCCCAGGCATATGAATAGGTCGGTGTTCCTCCAAAAACTTCGGCGGTTATGCTACCGTCCCCGGCATCCTGACAACTGAGATTTGATCCGTTGAAATCACTCGAATTAAAAGTGATGACAAGTGGATCGGGTTCGGTGAGAGTAATGCAGGTTTCAAATGTGCAGGAGTTGGCATCTGTAATTGTGAGACAATACTCACCGGCTTGTAGATTGACAAGGTTGGCATCACTCGAAGTGAACAATCCCGGACCATCCCAAAAATATGAGTAGGGTAGTGTGCCACCAACAAAAGAAGCGGTTATGCTTCCTGTTGCTGATCCGTTACAATCAATGTTCCATCCGCCATCAAAAACAGGACTGGATATAGTGCCCACAATAGGTGCTGGTTCAGTCAATTCAATGCAAATAACCTCTTCGCACGCATTCGTATCAGCAACCGTTGCACAATAAATGCCGGCCGGTATATTCGTGAGATCAACATCTGTGGACATGAATCCGTCCGGACCAGTCCAGGCTACTGAATAACCCGGCACCCCGCCCTCAATGGTGAGGTCAATACTTCCATCTGAAGCACCGTTGCAAGAGATGTTGAATCCGCCAAAATAGGTAGGGCTTGACACCGCGATAATTAAAGAATCCGGTGGATCGATACGAACGGCCGCTTGATTGATACAACCATTGAAGTCGGTGATTTCCAATACGTATGTACCTTCCGGTAGGTTGTTAAGATCCTCGGAAATTGCTCCCGGGAAACCGGGAGGTCCACTCCAGTTGTAAGAATAATCTGGTGTTCCTCCTTCAATAATAGAAGTTATACTTCCATCGCTCGCATCAGGACAACTCAATTCTTCTCCTCCCGGAAATTGAAATGCGTCCAGAAAAATACTGATTGAATCCGGTGCAATTAGTTCAATAAATTGGTTCTGGATACAATTGTTGTCATCAATCAGGATAACTTCGTAATTCCCTCCGGGAAGATCCTCTACATCTTCATTGGTTGAAAAGAACGGATTGTTGGGACCCTGCCAAACGAAATTATACGGCTCGGTTCCTCCGGTTCCAGTGATGTCGATGCTACCGTCTTCGGAGTCATGGCAGGAAACATTCCAGCCACCGGGATATTGACTTATCGAATCAACAGTGATAATGATGTCCTCTGGTTGTGTCACGGTGATTGGAACATAGAAAATGCATCCATTGGTGTCTGTGACAGTGAGTTCATAAATTCCTCCGGTCAGATTGAACAGTTCGTTTACATTTGCAACGAATCCATCCGGCCCCAGCCAGGAATATTGGTAGCCGGGTGTTCCGCCGAAAATTTCCACCTTCAGCTCACCTTCATTGCTTCCAAAGCATAGTGTCGGGGTCATTTCGAAGCTATAATCAATAGGGTCGGGTTGAGTTAGGACAATAGATTGTTCGAGTGTGCATTCACTTTCATCGGCTATAATTACGGTATATGTTCCGGAGATCAGGTTACTGAGATCTTCCGTGAATGTAGTGTCGCCATTTGCTTCGAACCACATGTATTCATAGGGTGGACTTCCACCGCTAACTTCCAGGTCAATCGAACCTGATGCGTCGCCGTTACAGGCGATATTCCAGCCACCAATTACTGTCGGACTGATTAGGCTGGCCATCAGACCTGCATCGGGTTGTGTAATTTCTACAATCACCACTACCGGAATATTACAACCGTTGTTGTCAGATACAGTAACGGTATAGGTGTCTGCGGATAAACCTGTAGCAGTAGAAGTAGTGTGTCCTCCAGGATTCCACAAATAGCTGTATGATCCTGAACCTCCAGTTGCCAGAACAGTAGCTGCCCCGGTTGCATTTCCAAAACAAGCCACATCGGTTTGATTGATGATGCTGGCGTCGAGCGGAGTGGATGGTTGGTTGATGGTAACGTTGACGTTTCCGATACATCCGTTGGCATCGGTGATTAGCACGCTGTAGTTTCCCGCTTCAAGTCCGGTTGCCGTGGCGGTTGTCTGCGCACCAGGATCATCCCATAAATAGCTGTAGTCGGGGGTACCGCCAGAAACTTCAACCGTAACAGCTCCCGTATTTGCACCGAAACAGAGGACGTGTTGAACATTCGTAAAATTTGCTGAAAGTGGTTCATCCGGCTGAGCGATTACAACCGTTAAAACTTCTGTACAGTCATTGTCATCTGTGACCGTAACGTTATAACTTCCGGCTGATACATTGCTAAGTACCGGTCCATTTATTACCGGATTGGTATTCCAGCTATAAGTGTACGGTCCGGTTCCACCCGAGGCACTAACATCCGCTGATCCGGTGGTTTCACCAAAACAGGCCACGTCGGTTTGATCGTTGAGGTTGATTGATAGCGGATCGCCTGGTTCGTCGATTTCGACTATCAATGATTCCGTACATTCGTTTTGATCCGTAACAACAACTTCATAATTCCCAGCCTCCAAATTGGTAGCCGTTGCACTGGTTTGAACCGGATTGGTGTTCCATGTATAGGAGTATCCTGCTGTTCCGCCAGCAGCCTGAACAGTAGCAGATCCATTGTTGTCACCATTACAAGCCACATCATCCTGATTTAGCAGGTTTAAAATAAGTGGGCTGCCGGGTTGATTGATGACGACCGAAGCGGTCTCCATGCAATTGTTCTCATCAGTGACCGTAACGATGTATGTTCCCGCAGACAAATTTAGGGCATCGGGCCCATTCTGAACCGGGATGGTATTCCAGACATACGTCAAGATTCCTGTCCCTCCCGAAGCACTGGCAGATGCAGTTCCGGTCGCTTCCCCAAAACAGGCGACATTCGTTTTACTGGTTGAAATGGTAATTGGAGCCGCCGGTTCAGCAATGTTGATTTCTGTACTGGAACTGCAATTATTGGCGTCGGTTACGGTAACTATATAATCACCTGAAGCAAGATTGGTGGCTGTAGCAGTAAATTGTGGAGGTACCGTATTCCAATTATAGGAATAGCCACCTACACCACCATTTGCCTGGGCTGTTGCTGATCCGCTATTGTCACCATTACAAAGAACTTCCTGAAGCGCAGAAATGGAAACGGTCACGGCAGAAGGCTGGGCGAGAATAATATTTTCAGAAGTTACACATCCATTTGCATCTGTTACTGTCACTAAATAATTTCCGGCAGTAAGATTGGAAGGATTGGCAGAAGTTTGCTGTTCAGGATCGTTCCATTCATAAGAATAAGGTGGAGTTCCGCCTGCTACGGACGCGATGATACTTCCGTTATTACCATTGAAACAGGAGATATTAAATCCACCACCAAATTCCGGACTTTCTAATGTAACTACCAGGAGAGAAGGTTCCGTGATGGTAATACTTTCAGAGCTTTGACAATTGTTCTGATCAATTACCACCAATGTATATTCTCCTGGGATAAGATCGGTGATGTCCGATTGGTCTGAGCTGAAACCAGACGGTCCACTCCATGAATAAGTATAGCCGGGTTCACCTCCGGAAATCGTGGAGGTGATTGAGCCATCATTGGCACCGATACACGAAACGTTGTTCGCTTCCAGTTCAATTTGTACATTTTCGGTGGTGATGGTAGCTGTAGCGGTTGCTATACATTCTGACACCGTAGTGGTGAGGGTATAGACAATATTGCTGGTGACATTGATTGCTGTCGGTTCCTTGAGTGTTGGGTCATTCAGAAAGGTCGGCGGGTTCCAGCTAAATGCGGTTCCTCCGCTGTCGACATTGATCATTACATCGTCCCCTTCGCAAATATTATACACCGGAGGGTTTATATAGACTTCAAGCGAATCCTGAATATAAAAATTAAGGCTATCGCTGATTGCATTTGAACATTGCGGATTTCCAATCAGCACCTGGATAAATTCCAGACCCTCCGCAATGCCATCGTCAATAGGGTCAATTGAAATGGAAGCACTAGCCTCATTGGCAGGAATGGTAATTATTTTTGGTTCATTCGGATCCGGATCAGTACCAATCTGAGCGTAATCCACACCATTGATCGCTGTACCTTGTAAATAAAACTCTACATCAAGTGGTTGATTTGTAACAGTCTGACGAGTGAAAGTTAAGAGCCCGTCATTACAACCTTCAATCATATTGTTAATTCCACCTACTGTAGTAGCCGAGAGCTGCACGTTATTGCTTTCAATTTTCTCGATAAAAACGCCGGAATCCCATAGGTTATCCGTGGCATCGGCAATTATAAGCCTCAGATGATAGGTTTCGCATGGCGTAACCTGAGAAACCGCCTGAAGGTTCACTGTCCACCCATCATATTGGATGGCAGCATTCATATTCAGGGGATTGGCGTTGAAATATTGTGGGTTGGTAGGCGGATAATCTGGATTAAGCGCTGTATTTCCGTTGTTGATATTGTTGATGGTTACCGGTGTATTGGTTCCCGGAAGTAGTGCAATATTTTTTTGAGTTCCAAGTCCGGGATCGCCTACAATGCCTGGACCAGAAATGAAAAATCCGAATACGTCATTGAATGATGTTCCGACATACTCCTGATATTCTTCG
>CAZJLZ010000345.1:0-6257 GCA_964546775.1 uncultured Cryomorphaceae bacterium
AGGGTGCCCGATATTGCGTTCATAGCGCAATACAGAGCAACTAATTTCAGATTTGTTTTCATAGGGAAGAAGTATAGCAAATGGCTGATTAATGTTGGAAATGCAAATGGTTGATATCATTGTCATTGCAAGAATAGTAATTTTTATTGTTTTATAAACCTTTAAATGATAGATAATTACTTCTATAAGACACGGTCACGATAAAAAAATTAGTTCAGGTTTAATAGCTTTGGAATCCTGGCAGGTTTTAGATTTGTACAACAATTCGGTACGTTGCATTTTTGCGAAAGCTAAAATATCCCTGCTATGAAATCCTTTTTTATTATTTGTTGCACCCTGTTTCTTTTGAGTGCGTGTAGCGAAACTCATCAGCCGCCCGAAACAGGTAGTCTTTCGAAACTTGAAGAGAAACACGAACCTTTCGATCACTTCTATTTTCAACGTGCTTTTCCAGAAGAGAATGTGAATTTCCGTGCCATGGAGGAATCAATGAAGGATGCGCGTCAATGGAGCGAGCAAAGGCAGTCACGATCCAACGACGGAGAATGGGTACAGTGCGGGCCGGTGAACATCGGTGGTCGAATCAATTGCATTGCCGTTCATCCGTTCGACGATGACATTATTTTCACAGGAACAGCTGGAGGTGGGGTTTTTAAAACAACCGATGGAGGCGACAACTGGATACCCATTACCGATGATCTCACACACCTGCCCGTCGCACATATTGTTTTTGATCCGACAGACCCCGATGTAATGTACGTGGGTACCGGAGATGTGAATATTGGCGGCACAGTTTGGGTAGGAAACGGCGTTTATAAAAGTACCGATGGAGGAGAGACCTGGAATTATTTGGGGCTTGAAGAATGCCGCATAGTGTCTAAAATTGCGATCAATCCGCAGAATCCTCAACAAATTTTCGTAGGAACGATGGGATTGCCATTTGAAGCGAACAACGACCGCGGACTGTACCGAAGCAACGATGGTGGCACCACCTGGGAACAGATTCTATTTGTTTCCGACGATTCGGGCATTATTGATCTGGTCATGAATCCCGAGAATCCATTGGTCCTTTATGCTGCAAATTTCAACCGGATTCGAACATCGCTTTTCAGTGTAGCTTCCGGAGATGAAGCAGGGATTTACAAAACCACCGATGGCGGTGATACCTGGACAGAGCTGACTACTGGTTTGCCTACCGGACCAATGAGCCGTATCGGGCTGAAATTGTGGGAAGGCAATTCCGATGTACTTTTTGCGAAGTATGTAAACCCCGATTATCAATTGGAAGGTATTTATAAATCTACGAACGCTGGCACGAGCTTCAGTGAAATACCAACCGATTTTCTTCCGGAAGGAACACTTGGTGGTTTTGGTTGGTATTTCGGAAAGCTGGGTGTAAGTCCTTACGACCAAAACGAAATAACGCTGCTCGGTGTTGATTTGTATACGACCAATAACAGCGGTCAGACCTGGAATTTGAGTGCTCCCGAATGGTGGGAATATGAAGTCCACGCTGATAAACACGCCATTCATTATCTCGGACCGGACGAAATACTGCTGGCCACAGACGGAGGACTCTATCGAACCGAAGATGGCTTTCAAACATGGGCGGATATCGACCGGATTCCCAATACTCAGTTTTATCGAATTACAACCAATCCGCACGTTCCGGGGATGATACTCGGCGGCGCACAAGACAACGGAACTTCTGTGGGCTACATCGATCAGCCCGAATCAGATTGGTTGCGGTTGTGGGGAGGTGATGGATTTACACCCATAGTCGATCCTTATGATGAAATGCTCTGCTACACCACTACGCAATACGGAAACTTCTATTACTTATACACCGATTTTGAAGAAGTTTGGTTTGTTGATTATCTCGATGATGGTCTTCCCGATGGTGAACGTGTAAATTGGGACGCGCCCTTTCTGATGGACCCGATAGACAATACCGTCCTTTATACGGCTACCGAAAGAGTGTATCGTATGGAGGATGCCCCGGACGGAACCTGGATACCGATTTCGCCTGTTCTCGTGGATCCTGATGAGGAATTCTTCGACCGAAGGAATATCAGTGTATTGAGTGTTTCTCCTTTGAACGATCAGGTCATATACGCCGGCACTACCGACAGCAAAGTGTGGGTTACCCAGAACGGAGGAAACACGTGGAGCGAAGTAGATGCGACACTTCCCGAATTTTACGTTACCGATATAAAAACCGCGGACTTCGACGCCGCGACTGCATTTGTTGCGTTTTCCGGTTATCGCTCAAACGACAATACCCCACACCTATACCGGACTTCTGACTACGGAGTAACCTGGGAAAGCATCACCGGTGATTTACCCGATATGCCGATCAATCATGTCGAAATTTTAAACACTCAAAACTTTTTCATCGCTACCGACAATGGGGTATATTATACCACCAATGCCGGTGTAAACTGGAATCGACTGGGAACCAATATGCCTTACATTGTAGTTCTTGATCTGCACATTGACCAGGACCTGAACCAATTGTTGGCGGGGACTTTTGCACGTTCGGTAATGACGTATGACCTGGACCAATTTCAGATACCCACGAATACCAACGCTGAAAGATCTAAAGGCGAGATAATGCTTTATCCAAATCCGGCAAGCGAAATCTTGAATGTCAATTCCGGTCGCAGTGGAATGAATTTATTTGAGATTTACTCCGCTTCTGGTCAGAAGATCTTTGAAGGTACTTTGGATAAAGTACCCAATAGCTCAACCTTGGTTCCTGTTGCAGAATGGAGCAAAGGAGTGTATATGCTCGTCGGGATGGACGAAGATGGAACGCAGTGCTGCAGTGAGCGATTTATCATCCGTTAAACATCAACAACTTTTCAGTGCGTAAAACCCTATTTTTGCGCATATGACAGACCTTGCGCCAAAACAAATCTGGATCACCGGAGCCGGTGGCCAATTGGGTCGTTGTATACAGGATATCATATCACAACATCCCAATCTGTCTGGTGTATTTTCTACTCGTAATGAGGTCGAACTGAGTGATCCAGACTCTGTGAATCAATGGATAGCAAATCACAACATTCAGCTCGTCATCAATACTGCTGCGTACACTGCAGTTGATAAAGCGGAGGACGAGCCCGATTTGGCCGTTCAAACCAATGCAGATATTCCTCAATTACTGGCCAGCGTTTGCTGCGAAAAGAAAATTCCATTCATTCACGTTTCAACCGATTATGTATTCGATGGTACAGCAACGGAACCATACATGGAAACCGATACTGAGAATCCTCAATCGAAATACGGTCTCAGTAAGTATCTCGGAGAACAGGAAGTGTTGCAGGCACACAAGCGAAATATTGTAGTCCGCACTTCCTGGTTGTATTCAGAATACGGTCACAATTTCGTTAAAACAATGTTGCGCTTTGGTTCGGAAAAGGAATCGATCCGTGTGGTGAATGATCAATTCGGATCACCAACATACGCACGACATCTTGCTTCGGCGCTGCTCACCATTGCAGAAAATCTGGTTGCCGACCCCGAGAATGTGTCAGGAGGAATCTATCACTTTGCAAATTCCGGAACGGCTACATGGTTTGATCTTGCTACAGCAGTTATGGACATAGCTGGTTTATCGTGTATGGTTGAGTCCTGTTCAACGGCTGAGTACCCAACAAAAGCAGCCCGTCCGAAATACAGTGTTCTGGCTACACAAAAAATTCAAACTACCTTTGATTTGCAGATTTCACCATGGAAAGAAGCCCTGAAGGAAGCCCTTTCCAAAATGCCCGTTTCATGACAGCAAAAAATATACTGGTTACCGGCGGCGCCGGATTTATCGGATCTAATTTTATTCCGCTCCTGATCGAGCGCAACCCGGATGTTAAGGTCGTCAACCTCGATCTGTTGACGTACGCCGGAGATGAAAAGAATCTTGATGAAATCGCAGAGCATCCCAATTACGAATTTGTGCAGGGTGACATTTGTGATAGCCTACTCGTGGAGCGATTGTTTGCCAGGCACGATATCGACGGCGTAATACATTTTGCTGCCGAATCTCATGTAGACAACAGCATCACCGGACCAAAGGCTTTTGTACAAACCAATGTGGTCGGAACATTTACTTTGCTCGAAGCTGCCCGAAAGTTTTGGATGGAGGCTCCCCACAAAAAAAGACCAGGGATGGAGCACGCGCGGTTTCTGCACGTTTCTACCGACGAAGTATATGGAAGCCTGGGTGAAACCGGGTTGTTTTCCGAAACTACACCCTACCAACCCAACAGCCCGTACAGCGCCAGCAAGGCGAGTAGCGATCATTTTGTGCGCAGCTATTTTCACACGTTCGGCCTGGAAGTGGTCACCACCAATTGCTCGAACAACTACGGTCCAAAGCAACACGACGAGAAACTAATTCCTACGATCATTCGGAAAGCGCTGGCCGGAGAACCCATTCCGATTTATGGAAACGGCACGAACATTCGTGATTGGTTGTATGTGCTCGATCACTGCAAGGGAATTTTACTCGCTTTTGAAAGGGGTCGCGCCGGTGAAACCTACAACATCGGCGGACGAAACGAACGCAATAACCTCTATATCGCAAAAACAATTTGCTCGCTGCTCGACCGCATTCGTCCCAATAACACTGCGCCTTACGATCAGCTCATCACTTTTGTAATCGATCGTCCGGGACACGACCTGAGATACGCTATTGATGCTTCCAAAATAGAATCCGAGCTGGGTTGGAGAGCCGATGAAAATTTTGAATCAGGAATCGAAAAAACAGTACGCTGGTACGTAGAAAAATTTACATCATAAAATGGAATCGAAGACGATTGACAAGGAAATTCAGGAGAAAGCAGTGCAGTGGACTTTACCCCCTTTTGATGAGAAAACCATTGCGACGGTAAAGAAAATGATGGAGGAATCACCGGAGGAACTGATCGAATCCTTTTACCGTGATCTGGACTTTGGAACAGGTGGTATTCGCGGAGTTATGGGACCCGGAACCAACCGCGTCAACAAGTACACCATTGCCATGGCCACACAAGGTCTGTGCAATTACCTGAAAAAATCGGCGGTAAAAAAACCCAAAGCAGCCATTGCATTTGATTGTCGGAACAACAGTCCTGAATTGGCTCGAACGACAGCCGAAGTATTCAGCGCCAATGGAGTTGAAGTATATCTTTTCGATAGTCTGCGCCCTACGCCCGAATTGTCGTTTGCGATACGCGCACTCGGCTGCCATACCGGCATTGTTGTTACTGCATCACACAACCCACCAAAATACAATGGCTACAAGGTTTATTGGGCCGATGGTGGTCAGATCGTTGCTCCGCACGATGGAAATATTGTGGCGGAAGTCCGTAAAATTACGTCGATCGCACAGGTTAATCAAACTGCCGATCCGTCATTGATTCATTCCCTGGGAGAAGATATGGATCAGCAATACCTTTCTGCGCTCGAATCGTTGTCTATGCTGAAGGACAAATCTGCTGCTGGTGCATTGAAAATTGTGTACACACCACTGCACGGTACGGGCTATCCCCTGATTCCACAGGCATTGTCCCGCGCGGGATTTGAAAAAGTGGAGATCGTAGAATCACAACGCGATCCGGACGGACAGTTTTCCACTGTGGAATCGCCCAACCCGGAGGAAAGGGAAGCACTCACCGAGGCACTTGAACTGGGAGAGCAATCGGGTGCTGACATCATCCTCGGCACAGATCCTGACGCCGACAGGGTAGGAATAGCTGTCCGCAATCGAAACAATGAATTGGTCTTGTTAAATGGAAATCAGGCCGCTTCGATGTTGGTATATTACCTGTTGGAACAATGGAAAAATGCGGGTAAAATCACCGGAAACGAATTCATTTGCAAAACCGTTGTTACGTCAGATTTGCTGACGCAGATTGCCCGTCATTATGGAGTTAAGACTTACGAAACGCTTACCGGATTCAAATACATCGCCGATCTCATCGCCAGCAAGGAAAGAAAAGAAACTTTTATCGGCGGAGGAGAAGAGAGCTATGGTTATCTCGTCGGAGATCTTGTGCGTGACAAGGACGCGGTCATTTCTTCGGTAATCCTATGCGAGGCCGCGGCATTGGCCAACAGCCTGGGAAGTAGTTTTTATGAAACTTTGCTCGACATTTATCAAAAATTTGGTTGTTACCGTGAGTCGCTCATTTCGGTCACGCGAGAAGGCCGGAAGGGTGCGGAAGAGATACGGGCTTTGATGGATCAGTTGCGCAATCATCCACCCCAGGAATTGG
>CAZJLZ010000346.1:0-2959 GCA_964546775.1 uncultured Cryomorphaceae bacterium
CGAACAGATTCCAGAAATAGTGCGCATCGTATTCCGTGTAACCTCTGAGTATTATAGTTGAAGCACCGAGCAATTCCCCTCTTGGTGAATTGGCATACAATCGAAACGCTCCCTGCACATCGGTAAAATCAATTTCGTACGTAGCCGATTGCATGGGTTCAATCGGAGTGGTCGCCATATTGAACCCATCTATTGCGATCGCATGAGGCACAGAGTCGAGGTTGAAAATTGTTAACACCAAAACATCATCGTCAAAATGCAGGTAATGGTTTCGAACAGTGTCTTCAGAATTTTTATTAAATGAAAGATAGCTGTAATCTGTATCGAAATAGAATTGAATTCCATTGTTCAGATAAAGTGTATCCACATGGACTGCTGCACAACGAACGGAACCAATGAGAATAACCGTCAAAAGGACCCAAACCAGCCTGATTTTCTGCATTTCCGGTGAATGTTTGTCGAATTTAAAAGCCAAACCAAAAGTAATCATTTCGGAGGATCAATTCAGGCACGGCGACAACCGTAATTTTCCGATGACATCGCGGTGAAAATGAAGAGATTCTCTCCTATAGGTTTTATTGTCAGTCATTTGGAGCCAAAATTTGGAAATTCATGTGAGAATGACTTATCTTTAATAGGAACAGCTTTAGAATCAATAACAGGTATGGGCGACTATAAAAAAAACGATAAATTCTCGATAAAACACATTCCTTCTCTCTTACTTACAACGGGTAAACATTGGGTGAAAGATGATCCCTTTCGGCTGGCGGCAGTTGTTGCCTATTATGCACTGCTCTCTTTACCGGGATTGTTGGTAGTGATCATCAGCACAGTCGGTTTTGTCTGGGGAACCGAAATTGTCACCGGCCAGATAACGGGTCAGATTGAATCGGCTATAGGAGGTGAAGCGGCAAAAACTGTTCAATCCATTCTTGAAAATTCCAACAGTTCCGGAGACAGCACAATGGCCACGATACTTGGAATTGCTGTATTGATTTTTGGTGCAACCGGAGTATTTTTTCATTTACAAATTTCGCTCAATGAAATCTGGCAAATCAAACAAGATCCAAAATCCGGATTTCTGCGCATGTTGCTGGACCGGGTAATCAGCTTTGCTTTTGTGCTCATTGTGGGTTTTCTGCTTCTGATATTTTTCGTCATCTCTGCTCTACTCTCTGTTCTACAAGACTTCATCAACCAATCGCTTCCAGAATTCATGCTCATAGTCGCGTATGCCCTCAATCTGGCACTGTCACTCGGAGTCATTACATTGCTTTTTGCATTGATTTTCAAATATCTGCCCGATGCTAAAATATGGTGGAAATCGGTCTGGGGTGGGGCGTTCATCACCGCAATATTGTTTACCATTGGCAAGGAGTTGCTGGGCTTGTACTTTGGACAATCAGACCCTGCATCCACCTACGGAGCGGCCGGATCCCTTGTGCTGATCCTGTTGTGGGTCTCGTACTCGAGTTTAATACTTTTCTTCGGAGCCGAATTCACCTGGGTATTTGCACGGCGTTATGGACACGAAATAGAGCCAAAAGACCACGCGGTATTGGTAAAGGTGGAAAAAGTTGAAAAGGTCAAAAAAGTGCAGACCATTGATTCGGACGAATAATTAAAATACCTGTTTTGCCGAATAAGGCCTGCAATGTTATCCGCGGTCGCTCTTATCCGAGCAGATGCATTATTAGAGCAATTACGAATACTACCAATAAGATGTAAAACAAAATTTTTGCAATGGCCGCAAAACCTCTGGCAATGCCGCTAAATCCAAGAACTGCAAAAATAACTGCGAGGACGAGAAAAATAATAATCCATTCAATCATAATTGTGCGTTTTTATGTTTCTTAATAAAGATAGAAATTTTTCAGAACAAACAGAAACCGAAGAAGAACGCCGAACCTAAAATCCCGAAACACAAAAACAAGGAGATTCTACAAAAGCTTCTCACTTATCAATGAATAAGATCGACTAATTACTTTCGCTGAACACATTCAACGTTCGCGTGGTAGTATTGGCCGTTCCCCCACGTCCACCGAAATCACGCGCCAGAAACTGCATGTCGAACGATGTGTTATCCGCGTGAATGGTGAACCGTCCCGTCAATATGGCTCCTGTCACCGGTGAACCCTCATCACCGGTCCATTCGATAAGCCGACTCAAAGGACTGGTTTCGTGTACTGACCAATCTTCGGGGATATCTGTTTGAAACTCCACCGTGGCATTTTCGGGCAGTTGCCATCGCACCAACTGCATTCCGCCCTGGTCCGATGCAGAGAATTTAAAACTATAGGTAGCATCATTGCCCAAATTGAGTTGTTCACTATAATCAGATTCCTCGATAGCGGCAAAGTCCACACCACCTCCCGAAACTTCAAAACGAATATTGGGCGGGGTTTCATCCACTTCCGGTATGGTGACCGAGCAGGAAGTGAAGAGGAAAAGAATGACGGAAACAGTGGATATTGTTTTCATAGTAGTTGGTTTGAGTAAATACTAATATAAGTATTAATCTCTTCATCACCAGAGACAACGCTCTAAAATACACATTCATGAATTGAGTTTCCGGAAGCTCGGCTACTCAATAAGTACGGAGAAAACAATTGTCTCAGAATTGTCCAAAATGTGGAGCACATACATGCCGGGAACCAGGTCTTCTGTCGAAATCATATTGTCACCCGGAAACAAAGTACGAGCAGGAATGATCAGTCGACCGTTTATGTCGAATAGCTTCATGCCCACGGGGACCGTTCGGCTGGAGTGGAGTATTGTGAAGTCTTTTGCAGGATTGGGGTATAGAGCGAATGCATTTACTGAACCGGATCTCCCGATAGATGTTACTACTAAATCAATGCAATCCGAAACCACGACACATCCATCAAGTATAATCTGAACGTAATAACTACCGCCGCCTCCAGTAGGAGCAAAGGATTGGTTCGTTTCCCCGGTAATA
>CAZJLZ010000347.1:0-5746 GCA_964546775.1 uncultured Cryomorphaceae bacterium
GAATCATATATTGATTCGGCGAACTTGTCTGTTCGGGTCGCGCATAAAAAGGATTAGCCTCAGATGAGTTAACTCCGGATGGGGCAGTTGTAGTAATTTTTTCTGCCTGTTTTTTAGGAACCGGCATTGGCGCATACTGAGCTTGAATATACTGTACGAAAAACATTCCGGCCAGAACCATGAAGTAATATTTTTTCATTTCGTGAAAGTTTAGTAAGGTTAATTGTTGATTGACTGTAAATATATCGGTCAATTTCCTTTCATGTGAACAAATTCATTTATTTTTTTTTTCGAATAATGCATTCGATTTGTAACTCTAATTTTCATTTTCTCATTTGTTCACATTCTGATTGTACTTCCGATAAAAGAACAGGTAACTGAAAAGCGTCGGAAATACAGATCGAGACAATTGATATTGCAAAGGGATTTCGTTAATTTGGTTTCTATTTTAACGAACCAACCACCTTGCAACCAATCAATCAACATCAGTCTTTCACCAACGAAGAACTGGTTTCAGGAATCGCTGAAAACGACCGGCAGATACTGAATTATATATACCATAAAAATTTCCCAGTGGTGAAACAGTATGTAGTCAAAAACAGCGGAAAAGAGGCAGACGCACGGGATGTGTTTCAGGAGGCAATTGTCGCCACGTGGATGAACATCAGGGAAGGTAAATTCAGAACCTTAAACGGGACTTCTGTCGAAGGATATCTTTGTCAGATAGCGCGCAACAAATGGCTGGATCAACTTCGGTCGAAACCGTACAGAACGACGATGCGCCTGGTTACTGCTGAAATTGAAAACAGTGCGGAAACTGAAACCGGGTACAAGGAGATCGAAGAAGAACGCATAGTTTATCTTCAAAGACTTTACAATAGTCTCGGTGTAAAATGCCAGCAAATTTTAAAACTGTTTTACTTCAGAAAACAGAGTTTACAACAAATCAGTGAAACCTTGGATCACGATCCGGAAACACTGAGAACCTTGAAATACCGGTGCATGATGAAACTCCGGAAATTACACGAAGAAAACCAAGGATCCAAGAACAATCTGCAATGAACAATAACGGAACATCACAGGAACTGTTGGATAGAATTGATTCATATCTGCTTCATCGGATGAATGAACAGGAAAGGGTTTCCTTTGAAAACCGAATGGCCACTGATATTGGGTTGTCGCGCGAAGTACAGCTACAGAAGGAGTTGATCCATGCCATTGAACTGGGGGCGTTACAGGAATCACTTGAAGAAATCAGGCATCAGAACCTGGACCGAGTGGAGGAATCCAATTCAACCGAATCCAATCGGTATTGGTATGCGATGGCTGCAAGTTTACTGGCATTGATGACTCTGGGTGTCTGGATGTTCAGCAAACCCGATCCAAAGGAAAAACTTTTTTCCGAATATGTTGACTATGATCCAGGCCTCCCTGTGCCAATGAGCGCCTCGGGCCAGTATTCGTTTTATGATGCAATGGTGGATTATAAAAATGAATTATACACCTCCGCAATTGGCAAGTGGTCGGTTTTACTGGAAGACGACCCGCAGAATGATACACTGAACTACTACTTGGCATCCGCTCATTTTAGGCTGGAGGAATATAGCAGAGCAATACCCTTGTATTTAAAAGTAGCCATGTCCGAATCACCTGAATTTCAAGCCAAGAGTGAATGGTACTTAGCACTATCATGGATTCACACCGGAGAATTTGAGAAAATAGACTCACTGGCCGGATCGTCACAGCACCATTTCTCAGGAAAAATCCGTGAAATCAATCAGAAACTAAAAGAACAGCGATGAGCTTCGGCCAGGCCCTATTGCTGATAAACTTCCTTCTTGTTTCGCATTGCATTGCGCAACCCATTGATTCCAAACTATTCCATGAGCGTGATCAAAGGATTTCTTCTTACATGTCTGCTGAAAATTATCCTGAAGCTGCCTTGGAAATAACAGCCCAGATCGATTACCTCAAATCGATTGGGGCTTCAGACTCACTGTACCAATATGCTTACGATCTAGGTAGAAGTCATTGTAAGGCCTACGGTCAATCAAGAGGTGTTAAGGCAATAGAATCGCTGAATAACTTTATCCGTTCGCACGACCCTGATACTGCCCATTGGATTATAGTTCTGGGAGATTTATCCTGGATTTACTACGAAAACAAAATTACCGAGCTGCAATGGAAAGCAGATGATGACTACATGCAACTGGTGCATCAATTCAGTAAATCTACTCCTGTTCAACGTTCTATTGCACACTACAATGCAGGATTCAATGCGCTGGAAGCGGGAAATGCTGCAAAAGCGGTGGACCATTTCCAATCGTCGGTTCAACAACTTGAGCCCCTCGACTCGGCCTCCGTCAAGCAATTGGTAAATGGCTACAATGCACTTGGTGCTGCACTCTGGAGAAATGGTAGTCTGAAAAAAGCAGAGGATTCGTTTCAGCAAAGTCTAGAATATATTGCCATGTTGAGCGACGAACATCAAATTCTGAGCAACCGGAGCAATTGTCTTGGCAACCTTTCACTAATTGCCCAGGACGAAGGACTCGTTGTAAAAGCAGAGGGTTATCTGAAATCAGCGATTGCCGATCGTCACAAAGCAATGCGCTTGTGCAAGGATGCATATGAAAAAGAGCAACATTACAAGCATCTTATCGCGAATTACCGAAACCTTGCATCCCTCAGACTGTTAATCGGTGATTATTCCAGAGCACTGGAAATAACTGATTATTTGAGTGCACTTCAAAAAAAATATCTGCGTCCGGATGATCCCAGCGTTTTTCTGACTTATGAGTCATTCGGAAGTATTTATCTCAGTATGGGAGAATATGAAAAAGCCCATACGAACATCAAAATTTATCAGGAATACTGCGAGCAAAAATATGGCCGCGAAAGCTTTCATACTGCCGGCGTTTACAGAAGGATGGCAGATATTTATCTCGCTCAACAAAATTATGTCGATGCCGTGTCGTCATTTAGTGAATCAATTGAAATTTTCGAGATCATTTCGGGGGAGGGATTTGCACAGAATTTACCGATGACTTTGATTCAACGCGGCAAAGCCTACCAAAAAATGGATCAGGAACAGCTCGCTCTGGCGGATTTGCATCGAGCCGCCAACATCTACTCCAGACGCAGTATTGAGAATGATCCAAAACTTGGAAAAGCCTGGCTTGCTATCGCAGAATGTTTTCTATACTTCGATCAGAGCGACAGCGCAGAACAATATGCAGACCGTGGACTGAAAGTCCTTGAGGATTACGAACATTTTATTAAATCCAGCGGTAGGATGCAACAGAACAATCCGGTATTGTATTTACCGGAAGCTTATTACCTGAAAGCCAGATTGGCCTATGGAAACGCTTCAATGCAAAATAAGGTAGAATCAGCCGAAGCGTATATTGACAAGGCAATTGCCATCCTGCGCTCTACGAAGAATATTTATGATGGTGAAGATGCCCAGATGTCACTGTACGAAATGTACAGCAATATTTTTGACTTCGCCCAGAATTTGTACTACGAGCAATATCTGACCCGACGGGACAACAGTTATCTAGAAAAAATGTTTCTGCTGAACGAAGAAAGCAAAACCCTTCTGCTTCGCCGGCAACTTCGGTTCTTTGGTTCAATTCAATACCAGGGAGTTCCTGATTCTATAGTGCAGCAGGAACAACAATTGACCGGTATCTTGTCAGGCAGATTCGAAAATCCCGATACGACACAGGACTACTACGCTGTAGAGGAACGCTATGACCGACTTATAGAAGAAATAGCATCGGAATACCCGAAGTATTACCGTCTGCGATTTGAAGAGGAAAGCATTGGTCTGAAACAGGTCCAGAAAGAATTGCTCGGTAATGACCATAGCTTGTTGCAGTATATCTCCACAGATGAATATTTATACGCGATGCTCATTACCCCTGATTCCGCTTTCATCACAGAATTAAATAATGCAGGTATTGAATTGCTTATTGACCGATACAACCTACATATCCGGCAAATGGAGCTGGAGCCTTTTGCTCAGGTTTCGGTTTCACTGTATCATATGCTGTTCGAACCATTCAATGATAAAATCAAAACTCCAAATGTTTTTATTGTACCGAACTCGAATCTGTTCAGCATTAATTTTGAAACTTTAATGCGCCCCACCTCGGGCAATCTCCCTCAATATCTGATTTATGACTACAATATCTCCTATTTATTATCCGCTACCACAGCCTTAAAGTTCAATCGTTTAAAAAATGAAGCTTCAGCAGGGGTCCTTGCTTTCGCGCCTGGGTTCTCTGATGAGTTGAAAGAAACATACAGGAATCAATCAAAGGACTCAGTAACTTTTGATGCCGGGTATCTGAGCTTTATTCAGCAACCCTTTGCTGTTCGTGCAGCAGACAATATCACTGGAGTATTTTCCGGGCAGGCTTTTACAGGCCATGCTGCAACCGAAAGCCGCTTCAAAAATCACGCATCTCAGTACAACATCATTCACCTTGGAACACATGCCGTCATAGACAACACTTCGCCTATGTTGTCGCGATTAATTCTGGCCAAAGAGTCGAATGACACCATTTCATCTGAAGATGGTTATCTGCATGCATACGAAATTTATAATCTTTCACTACGTGCAGAGCTGGCCGTGCTTACAGCCTGTGAGACTGGTCTGGGTAAAGAGAGTAAAAGCGAAGGAGTCCTGTCGCTGTCTCATAGTTTTGCCTATGCGGGTTGTCCCAGTATTGTAATGTCGTTGTGGCAAATCGACGAGAAAACGTCATCGGCTATCATAGAGAATTTTTACGAACATCTCGCGAATGGCGCAACGAAAAGCGAAGCCTTGCGCCAGGCGAAACTCAATTACCTGTCGGGGGCTAGCGGAGAACTGGCGGCTCCTTATTTCTGGGCCGGGATGGTTCTGGTAGGGAACAGCGAACCTATTAACCAGCCTCCTAACAACCGGCTTTGGCTTATTCTTTCCATTCTTGCGGCCGTTGTGCTGGGATTTCTACTCATCCGGAAAGCCAGAAAAAAAAGTTCCGTTTAACCAACCGAACAACCAGGAAATTTTCCTCTCCAGGGCTATTCAAAATCGTTGGTATCAAAACAAAAACCGGCATCAAATTTTGGTGGTTCGGCTTATTGTTGTTATCTTAAACCATAGAAGAATGAAGTTAAACCCTTAAAAAAACAATAACCATGAGCACAAAAAACTTATTACTCGGAATACTTGTCGGAGCTGCAGCTGGAGCTGTAGCAGGCATTCTTTTTGCCCCTGAAAAAGGTGAAGAAACCCGTAAAAAAATCAAAAACAAAACCGGAAAACTTACATCAGATATCAAAGACGGGGTGGATGATATTCTGGACCGACTGAAAGACCAGATTGATGAAATCCGCAACGATGCATCTTCTGTTGCAAAAGAATCAAAAAATAAAAGCGATGAGTTGAAATCGAAAATTTCATCTTCTTCCAACTAATATGAAAGAAACCAAAAGATTGTATGAAGAATTAAAAGACCAGGCTGAAGCCTACGGACATTCTTCACTGGAATTGGTCAAGTTGAAATCAACTCAGATTTCCGCTAAAACGGCTGGTAAAATAGGTCTAATGACTTCACTGCTATTTGTGGTGCTGTTATTTAAGGTATTACTCAGTGTTGGAGTGGCCGTTTGGTTAGGAGATATGTGGGGCGAAATGTACCTTGGCTTCTTTGCAGTTGCCGGATTTTATCTGATTCTGGCAATTGTTTTG
>CAZJLZ010000348.1:0-8721 GCA_964546775.1 uncultured Cryomorphaceae bacterium
TCCTTCTGTCGAATTTCTTACCTGCCGTTATTTTATTACTATTGTGGAATTGTTTCCTGAAATATAATATATCCCGTTCGGGAACAGAATGATTTATAGCACGCTGATACTAAGTCATACAACACATCCTGTAGCGAATACCCAATTATTTTTTTCAGAAATAGCAAACCATACTTAACCGACCATCGTAAAGGTCTGTAGTTTCAGAAAAGAGCTATTGATCGAATAAATACTCACAATTTAGTTAGACACCTATTTTTGATGGTTGAATTAATGATGGATAAAGTATTGTTGGTAGAGGATGATCCTATTGCTGTGATGCTCTGTACAAAGGTTATTGAGAAATCGGGGTTTGCAGGAAAAATTGAAACGGTGTACAACGGACGCATGGCCCTCGATTACTATCAAAATCTTGTATCACAAAGCGAAACGGGTGAGCTGGAGGATTATCCGCAGCTGATTCTGCTCGATCTGAATATGCCTGTTATGACCGGTTGGGAGTTTCTGGAAGAATTTATCCGGAATATTTATCCGTTTTGCCCTGAGACCCGTGTTGTAATTATCTCTTCCTCAATTGTTGCAGAGGATCGTAAAAAAGCCAGTGAATATTCAATCGTGCGCAATTTTCTTTCGAAACCCATCAGCGTAAAAGATATCGAAGAGCTTTCCAGTGATATGGGTTAACTTTGTGGTTAAACTCTGTGGATTATGAAACGCACGATTTTTCTGTTTACTTTTTTATCTTTTCTTTTCTCGTGCAGCGCTCAACAATTTCCTAAAAATCTCAAAGATCTGACGAACATCGGGTCTGGGCTTAGTTCCGGAGAAGTGGAGGAGGGATTGCGCGCAGCCCTGGAAAAAGGTGTAAAGGTTGCCACCGACAAAGTTTCTAAAGAAGGTGGATATCTCAACGATGCCAAAATCCGGATTCCTTTTCCCCCGGAAATGCAAAAGGTAGAAACCAGGTTGCGCGGATTGGGCATGGATGCACTCGTTGATGATTTTATCAAAACGCTGAATCACGGAGCTGAAGAGGCGGCCAAGGAAGCCAAACCCATATTTCTGGATGCAGTGCGCCAGATGACGATTCAGGATGCCGCTAATATTTTACGTGGGAGTAACGATGAAGCTACTCAATATTTGAAGCGAACAACCACCGCACAGCTCACCGAAAAATTCCTGCCGATTATCCAAGCAGCGTTGGAAAAAACCGGAGCTACCCGATATTATGGTGAAATAGTGACCAAGTACAATGCTATTCCATTTACTCAAAAAGTGGATCCTGACCTCGACCAATATGCAACGGAGCTGGCAATTGACGGCCTGTTTGTGAAAATTGCCGAGGAAGAACAGAAAATTCGTCTGGATCCGGCGGCGCGAACGTCAGAAATTCTTCGAAAAGTATTCGGTCAGCAGGACAATTAAAATCCCTGCATTTACTCGTCGCAGTGCGCCAGTTCTTTGCTGAGATCGAGTTGTCCGTTGATGCGTTTTGCCTGCTTATAATCTTCACAGGCTTTGGAGATTTTGTCCAGCTTAAGGTACGCATTACCGCGATCTCGATAAAAAAGATAGTCAGAAGGATCCTTGTAAATGGCCGCATTGAACTTGTTCACCGCCAGTTGAAATTCATTTTTATTCAGGTGAACCAAACCCTGAACGTAGTAGGACATGGCATGGTCGGTGAGCTGAAGCGACAATTCTATATCTGCCGTTGCTTTATCGTCCAGCCCCATAATGGCATAGCTGTGTGCCCGGAATATATAGCTGTACGGATCTGAATTGTTGATGACCAGTTCATCGGTAAACGCGCGTGCTGCTTCGGCGTAATTTTCCAATGCAAAGTAGGTTGCACCCACATTGTAGTTAACCAGTTTTCGCTGGGGATCAATGGATTTGGCCGTTAAGAATTTTGCCAGCGCATCTTTGTATTCTTCCTGTTTGAAAAGAAGATTGCCTTCGTTGATCAGAACGTCCACTTCATCCTGTTCAACTTTATCCCGCTTGTCGAGTTTTTTAAACTTTAGTCCGCAGCTCTGAAGAACGCCAATAGACATGAACAGAACAAGCAATATAGTAACGAAACGCATAAGAAGTAATTTTTAGATGGCGTAAATATACAAAGCCCCCGAAGGTATTTTAGCGCACGTTTACAGTCAATAATCGTTGGTTTTCCACAAAGGCCTCGAGTCGGTCGCCGATTTGAACCGGCCCCACACCTGGGGGAGTTCCTGTAAAAATCAGATCACCGATTTTTAACGTCAAAAAAGTGGAAACATAGGCAATGATTTCGTTTATCGAAAAAATCATATCGCGGCTTTTCCCATTTTGAACTACGTCGCCATTTTTCAATAAGTGAAACGAAATGTTTTGGGGATCCGGAAGTTCCTGCAGCACCAGGAATTTCGGGCTGACGGGGGCAGAGTGATCGAAAGATTTGGCTCTTTCCCACGGAAGCCCTTTTTCTTTGCACTCCTGCTGGATATCACGAGCGGTAAAATCAATTCCGATGCCCACTTCGTTGTAATATTTGTGGGCGTGGTTCAAGGAAATGTGCTTCCCCAACCGGTCAATTCGCACAACGAGCTCTGCTTCAAAGTGGATGTCGTTGCTGAACTCGGGATAAAAGAAGGGATGATTCCGTGGTAACAGCGCGGTTTCGGGCTTCAGAAAAATAACCGGAGTTTCCGGAACGGGATTGCCAAGTTCCTTTGCGTGCGCCGCATAATTTCTGCCAACACAGATTATTTTCATCGAGGCATCTTTTCTTTCAGTTGCTTGAGCACCTTTTTTGTGTACATCGGAAAATCGCCATTCATCATCCAGCTATAATAACCGGGATCTTTCTTGAGAACCTCGGCCACACTGCGCCCTTTATACTTCCCGAAATTGAATACTTCTTCACCGGCATCATTGTACACGATTCTGCCCATGAGATCGACGGTATTCTGCGCTTTCGAAAACTCATGAATACTGGTGACGTTGTTGTCGAAAGGAATCATTTCATTTCCCTGATCGTCTTCGAGTGGCTTTCCGAGATAGCGATCCATTTGAGCACGAAAAATCTCCAGCGTGGCTTCTGTGTCTGCCATTGCGTTGTGCGCGTTGTTCAGAACCCTTCCACAATAAAAACGGTAACCGGCAGCAAGCGTTCTGCGTTCGAGTTTGTGGAATATATTCTGAACGTCGATCATGTTCTTTTCGCTGATATCGAAGTCAATCCCTACGCGCAGGAACTCTTCCGCCAGTAACGGAATATCAAACTTATTGGAGTTGTAACCTGCCAGATCGCAGTCGAATAGAATCTTGAAAAGCTTTTTAGACTGTTGCTCAAAAGTGGGTTCGTTGGCAATGTCGTTGTCGTAAATTCCGTGGATAAGCGAACTGCTTTTCGGAATCGGGATGGTTGGATTTACACGGAATTCATATTTCTCCATCGAATCATCGGGAAAGAGTTTGATGATAGCAATTTCCACGATCCGATCGGTTGCGACATCAACACCCGTAGTTTCGAGATCAATAAAAGCAATGGGACGAGCGAAATTTAAATTCATTGTATTGGAGTAGGGTGCGTAAAAATAACCAAAGCAGGTTGATGTATTGGCGCAAATGAACTAATCTACACGGTTTAATTGAATGACTTTGATGTTCTGTTCGGCTTGTGCGTAATAATCAGAAATCATCATTAATTCAGAGTAGGGTTCAAATCCATCTGCATCCATGTACAGGAAATATTTTCCGGGATTGAGCGCCATCACGTATTTACCGCTTTTTGGATGTGGGCGGTATATTCCCACGAGCTCATCAAATTCGTCGGTCACTTTAATTTCGGATTGTATGAACGGGTTTTCCCTTTCTCCGGTTGGAACCTGAATCCTTACAAGGGCAGGTAAATTATTTCGTTCTTCGAAGTCTATCCGGTAAATATCCAGGTCGCCAAAAGAATCGGGACGCCAATCCGCCACGTAGGCACTTGTTCTGTCTGAATTGAATGAAATAGTACGATTGTCGCGGGGAGTATTTACCGGATGTCCCAGATTTTTTGGCCTGGTCCAGACATTGTTTTCCTGATTCCACTCGGTGAGGTAGAGATCGAAACCGCCCATTCCCGCGTGACCATTTGACGAAAAGTAGAGATGTTTGCCATCACTTGAAAAGTGGGGGTAGTCTTCGCTCAATGGAGTATTGACTTCCGAACCGAGGTTTTGTGGTGGTGACCAACTGCCGTCGGGGAGTTCGCGAATAATATACAAATCGGACATCCCTTTCCCTTCGGGTCGATTGCTGGCAAACACAATTGCTTTTCCATCCGGAGAAAAAGTTGCAGCGGATTCAAGATCGTTCAGATTGTTCACTTTTTCCATAGCCTGTTTTCGACTGTAAGTATTGCCAGATTTTTCACAAATGAACAAATCGCCATAATAATCCATGTCATCGTGGTACACAATCAGTTGGTTTCCGTCGTTTGACAAACCAACGATTACATCATCGAACCCGGAATTAACGTTATTGTTCATCTGTCGCGCTTTGGTAAAACCATTTTCAGTCATCTTGCATTCGAAGATGTCAGCGGGATAAAATCCGTCGAATTCTTTTTCGGTTCCGCTTTTCTTTGGGCGTGAACTAAACAACAAAACCGATTCATCTCCACTGATATATGGGTTGTAATCAGGGTATTCGGTATTGATCTCTGATCCCATATTGGTGAATTTTACCTCGAGTGGATATTTCATCATCTCCTTGGCAGTCTGGCAATCGATGATTCGTTTTCGCACATCCACACTCAGTTTTCTGGAAACAGTCTTCAGGAAATGATTGTAGTAATCAATGGCCTTGTCAAATTCGTAGTTCTGTGCATACGCTTCGGCCAATAGAAAAAGTGCATTTTTGTGATAATTGCCTGAATCAACAGTTTTTTTGAGGTGGGTAATGGCCTGACTTCGGTCACCATTCATTTTCAAATAGCATTCTCCGGCAAGTTGGTGGAGATAGAAATCATCCGGATCCTCTTCAATGGCTTTTTCAAATTTTTCGAGAGCAGCGGCGTAATTGCCTTGCCCATAAAAAGTTTTTCCTTCTTTGGCCATTTGAGAATAAGAGGAAACACTTATCAGTAGCGCAATGACAGAATATAGATATTTCATAAGGTAGGTTCAATTGATTTGGAAAAAATAGAAAAACCCTCCGTGGCAACGAAGGGTTTTAGCTTTTTTTAGACCAACGGCCGTTCTACTTAGCTGTAATGCGAATATACTGGAATGGCTCGTATCTCGACTTTCCACCAACAGCGTCATTGTTGTAGGCAGGGCCCTGAACAATCGCATTAACGTCTGCTATTTTAATTTTTGAAGGATCGAGATCTTTATTTTTGATGGCAGTCAGGATCTTTTCCTTGGCATCTTCCGCACGTTTGTTCGCCAGATTCTCATTCGATTTCCAGGTTTGGGTCGGTACACGTGAAGCACTTCCTTCAATACTGATGGTTGCTTCTCCAAACTTGTTGATCAGTTCGGCCAGATCATTCATAAACAATGTAAACCTGGCTTCATCCAATGGAATAGACCTTTCATTGTAGCCGTAGTTTTTGTCATAAACGATGGTACCGATTTCAGCTTCCGTTGTATGGCTTACCGTGCCATCGCTTGAAGTTGTGGTAACCACAGTTTTGGTGCCTTCAATTTTTCTTTCTTGCTTAACACCATCTTCGGTAGTAGCTATACCTGTAAGTGAGATGGTTTTTACAGCAGACTCTTCCATATTAACAGGATCGAGTGTAAGCTCTTTTTGAATTTCGTTGTAGCAGGTTTCACACGGAACGTGAATGTCTTCAACGGCAATGGATTTTCCATTTACACGGTAATCCACAGAATAGTCAACACAAGGAGGGAGGATAGCCACAAAAACGCCGTCGCGTAAGCGCGGTTTATACTGGCTGGTAACCCCGGTTTCACTATTGGTGACATAAATCGTTGTACTTTCGGGAACGCGTGTTCCTTCCGGAGAAACAACAAAGCCTTTTAATACAGTTAAGCAAGGTGCACGTTCGGATTCGGGCAAGTCAACCATATAAAGGTCCTTTTCTCCAAAACCTCCTTCCTGACGGGAAGAATAGTATGCCCGACGGCCGTCTGCCGAAGTCACAAAGAAAATATCATCATCCACTGTATTGAGCGGGTAACCTACGTTTACAGGTTTACTCCATTCTCCATCTTCTCCCATCTGGGAATAAAAAATATCGAAACCGCCCATACTGTTGTGCCCCGTAGAAGCAAAATACAACGTTCGACCATCCGGATGTACAAAACAAGCATCCTCGTCATAAGGGGTATTGATGGTGGGTCCAAGGGCGAGGGCTTTACTCCAGTTGCCGTTGGGCAATTTAACCACGCGATAAATATCTCTTCCGCCAAAACCTCCCGTGCGATCACTGACAAAATAGAGTGTATTGCCATCTGCGGTCATTGCAGCATGCGACTCCCAACTGTTGGAGTTGATGTTGGAACCGAGCAATTCAGGGTCTGTCCAGGTTTCTCCAACCAATTGGCTAGTAAAAAGTGAACCTACGCCATTGTTGTCCTTGTAAATGAAAAGTTGTTGGCCGTCGGCAGAAACGTTTACCGTTGCCGTATGGCTTTCGGTGTTGATATTCAGCAATTCGGGCTCTTGCCATACACCATCCCGGTTTCTATAAGAAACGTAGATATCTTCAAGATAATCGCCGGTAGCTTCGTCAATTAATTCGGAATTGGAAGAATCCGGCCTTAGACGGCGTGAGGTGAAAAACAAAGCATTTTCGTCGACTGAAATCACCGGGCTGAAATCTGCATATTCGCTGTTGAGGACGCCCCCAAGATTGTCGATGGACAAGGATTTTGGATCAGCGATCTGCAGTTTGGCTTCTTTAACCATTTCGATTTGACGCAATGCACTTTCCCGCAGGTGATGTTTGGAACTGGCTTTATTGATAAACTTTTCGAATTGCACAACGGCTTCGTCGAGTTTATAATTTAAATGAAGCGCGCGTCCATAGTGATAATACACTTCAATCGGGGCAGAGCGGTCATTGACATTGAATACGTCATAACTGGGGTTGGCTGGTTTTGAAGCCGCAGCTTCCAGATAAGGAAGTGCTTTTTCGCGGTCCTTATTTGACTCCAGATAACTGTATCCCAGTTTGTAATTCACATTGTCGTTGAACTGATCGTGGGCGGCCAGTTCTTTCCAGATGAGAATCGCTTGGGAATAAAGCTTTTCTTCCATCAATCGGTTGCCTTCTGTGAATTTTGCTCTGTACTCGCTTCCTTCGACCTGTGCATAGGATTGAAAGGAAACAAAAACAAACAGCAGGAAAAGGATTCTTTTCATGGTGCTGATTGGGTTAGGTTGATTGCTGACATGGTTTGGTGTCTAAAAGTAGCAACATTTACAGTGATATCCAAAGTTGTCAGATGCTTCTATTAACATCGAATTGTTCGAGAAAGTCGGCGACCTTTCTTAAAAAAGAACCTCCAAGGGCTCCATCTACCACCCGATGATCGTAAGAATGCGACAGATAGATCATATGCCTGATCGCAATAACATCTCCTTCAGGAGTTTCCAGAACTGCCGGTTTTTTGCGTATGGCGCCGGTTGCCATAATGGCCACCTGGGGCTGGTTGATAATGGGTGTTCCCATTACGTTTCCAAAAGAACCTACGTTGGTGATGGTATACGTTCCTCCCGAAATTTCTTCTGGTTTGAGCTGATTATTGCGTGCGCGCAGTGCCAGATCGTTGACAGCTTTGGTGAGGCCTGCAAGGTTGAGCATGTCGGCATTCCGAATTACCGGCACAATCAGGTTGCCAGATGGCAATGCCGCGGCCATTCCGATGTTGATGTTTTTTCGCTTGATGATTTTGTCACCGTCCAACGAAATATTAATCATCGGGAAATCTTTGATTGCCCGGACTATTGCTTCAATGAACAGGGGAGTAAAGGTGATGTTTTCTCCTTCGCGCTTTTTGTACTCCTCTTTTACTTTATTTCTCCAGCGTACCATATTGGTTACATCGGCTTCGATAAACGAGGTTACATGTGGGGAAACCCTTTTGCTCATCACCATGTGTTCGGAAATGAGCTTCCGCATGCGATCCATTTCTATGATCTCGTCACCTTCATTTACTCCAATAGGCGGAGTGTTCAGGATTTTCTCGGCGGTTTTGGCTTCGGCCGTGGCAGTGGATCGTTGATTTGCTGCAGGTGATTTTTGCGTGGCTGCGGATTTACTTCTTTCCGGAAGGTAAGCCAGAATATCTTTTTTCGTGACCCGACCTTCGTTGCCAGTACCTGAAATGGTTTCAAGTTCCTCCATGGCAACACCTTCAGCAATGGCTATATTTCTTACAAGTGGAGAATAAAATTTGCCGGATTTACTGCTGCGGGAAATGGAATCGGATCCACCTGAGACGGCAGGTTCGGATGACGGTTTAGCTGAACCATTACTCGCCGATACAGGTGCCGGATTGGTGGTGACCGCGCTTGCCGGTGGAGCAGGAATGTCAGATGCTCCGGAAGCGACTTCAGTAGTCATCATTGCAATGGCCGCACCTACCTGAACCACATCGCCTTCTCCGCACAATTGTTTGGATAGAATTCCACTGGTCGGGGCGGGGACTTCAGAATCTACCTTATCTGTTGCAATTTCAATAATGGGTTCATCTGCTTCAACAGAATCACCTTCAT
>CAZJLZ010000349.1:0-2504 GCA_964546775.1 uncultured Cryomorphaceae bacterium
CTCGGTGATTTGGAGCTCGGAGAATTTGAATTATCGGAGTTCACCATTTCAGTTGAGAACAATGCCATTTCGGAGGCTTTCGCCGAATGTAAACTTCCGGTAGGGCTGATACTCGATGTTGACATGACCTTTGCCAGCAATCCTTTCAAATTTACAGGCATAGATCTGGAGTGGACCGCCGAATCGGTTGAAGAAGCCATACCGATGGGTGAAACGGGACTGAACCTTGTGAGTATAGGCGGAGGAGTGCAGAACATCGGCAGCAATTCGCGCCGTGTGTTAAAAGCCGATGTGGGATTTGTTTACGGCGAGGGTTTTGCCATCCCAGGTGAGGAAGAGAACGCGTACCCGCTTTACGTTGATGGCACCATTACCGTTTCGTCATCAGAAACAAAGCTCGTGGTTGACGCGCTGATCGCCGCTATACAGGACGGCACTTCATGGGAAGCAAAAGCAGGAACCGGTACACTTGAGCTCGATATTCGCGGCTCGGAGGTTGACCTCAGTGGTGAACTTGACTTGCCAAGCGATCCGCTTCTGAAGGCGACTATCCTGGCAAAATTCAATAACAAAGGTATGTCCGCCCTTATTACCGCCGACCTGCAGTTGCCCCACGATATTCCTTTTTTTGGAGGCAAAAAACTCGAGAGTATTGGCGGCGCGCTCGATGTGGATTATCACAGCGCCAAACACAGTTACGCTGCTGCCTGGGCAAAAGTGAACTTCGGATTTAAAAAAACGGCGGTTGGTGCGAAAGTAAATTTTAACGGCGACTTTCACATGCTGGGCAGCCAGGCGATAAAGGAAATAAAAAGTGAAGTGAAGAACTCGACCCAGAGTTCATCACAAAACCACCCCTGCATTTGGGTGAAATCGGTTTTTATTGATGACCAGACCATATTGCCTTATTACCTGCAAATAAATACGAGGGTACTGAACAAAGACAATGTGCTCACTGATATTCAGGGTCTCAATTACCGCATTTACGCTCCGGGAAATTCGGAGCTGTGGGCGGAAGAGCTGAAGTTCAACAACAGCGGCGACTTCGAAAGGGCAAATCCCGACAACTGGAGCAGGACTGTTTACACCGCCAAAAATCAGGACAGCGCATTTATAGTGGCGGGAAAAAATGAGGCCATTTCCCATTCAAGTGATGGCGACTCGTATTTTAACCACGACATCACACTTGATTACGGCAGTTATGTGGTGGAAGTGCATGGCACCTGCCCCAGTGACGACAATGGCAGACCCGCTGATCTCGACATTGTGGTAACACAGGTTTTCCCTCCGCCAACCGTTTCGGTAACAAATGAAAGTGTGACCTACGACGCGCATTTTGTTGATTCAACCGAGGTGGCGGTTTATACTTCGCTTTACCGTGATGGCAGGAACGGAACACTGCTGGAAAAATTCCCTTACTCCGACGAATTACATAAGTTCCAGGGTCCTTTTACCAAAAACTTTCAGATTACGCCTGGCATGATGTTCCAGAACAATCTCTACTATTACGCGGTGATTGATGACCATATTAACGCGCCAGTACAATCAAATATCGACAGTCTTAATTTCACAGAGGTACTTCACCTGAACACAGAACGGCAAAACTGGACACCCTCGGCAGTACCTATTGATACAGTTATCTATTCAATAAAAAAAGCCGATGACAGCACCGGAATCGCTCACAAAATAATTAGCCCTGATCACAACATCGTACGTATATACCATTTACCTTCCGGAAAATATGAACTTGACATTACCGCTGTAGGAAATAACAGCACCACGCCGGTATGGATATCGCAGGTATATGGGAGCGTCCCCCAGGGTTTCACGAGCGAGATCAAAACTTACGACTGGATGCACTGCACATTCTTTACCAGTCCTGGTTACATGGGGAATATAGAGGCGAGGTATGATAACGGCATGCTGATGTTTCAGGGTTTTCTATCACGATCCGATAATTATCCGATCACGGGCAACAAAGCTGAACTTTTCGACCAGTTTGATCAGAAGATAGATTCAGGAGTTCCTAATGGCATCTATGGTTTCAGTTTTAATAACCATCCGCCGGGAGAATACAAAGTGCGCATCACCCTACCCACCAGTATTGCCGAAAGCTGGCCTTTAGATCAGATAGTATCTCCGGATATGCTCACCGCGGAATTCCCCGTTTCGTATAGCGGCAACACAGTGCGCCGGAATATCAATACACAGCCGGGGAGCGTGGCGATATATGGCAAGATCACCGATCAAAATGGATTTCCTGTCGCCAACGCGGAAGTATCGCTGGTGCTCGACGGCACCAATGGTGAGGTCTCTTACCAGGCGCATAGCAACGACCTTGGTCTCTATTATTTTTTGAGTACAGAAATCGGAAGCAGTTTCGACCATTATACCTACACTGCGCAGTCGCGTGATCATTCCGAAAGTATATCCACACAGACCCTTTATCGCAATCAGTCAAAAATGCTGGTAAATATCACTTTAACTCCATGAAAAAGATAATC
>CAZJLZ010000350.1:0-3318 GCA_964546775.1 uncultured Cryomorphaceae bacterium
TCCACCTGTTCATATCCATCTCTCCACTTTTCGAGACGCATTACAAATTCTTTTTTCTGTTCTTCCATTGGCAAGGTACAAACGCTCATTATCATCTTGCGAAACTGATTGTACATGAATTTTTTACCATAAGGACCTCCGAATTGGTCTACATATCCATCAGAAAACAAGTAGATCTTATCGTTGGGTTCAATATCCATTACCTGTTTATCAAATTCGATATCTCCGTGCTCTACACTGCCGATAGAATATTTATTAGGTTTTATTTCGAGCAATTTTCCGTTCCTGACCAGATAAAGTGGGATTTTAGCCCCGGAATATTCGAGCTTACGGGTGTCCGGATCAAAAATGCACAGCGCCATATCCATACTGTCACGAACGTTGTTGTACTCCTGTGTTTTGTTGAGATTCTCCTGCGCAATTCTGTGAAATGTATTCAGAACCAGATCGGAGTTTAAACTTTCTTCGTTTTCCCTTACTGCCTGGTTCAACCCGTTGAAACCTACCAGACTCATGAACGCTCCTGGCACACCATGACCGGTACTATCCACTGCAGCGAAAAGTTGCTTACCTCCGACCGGCTTGAAGTAATAAAAATCACCGCTGACAATATCCTTGGGCTTGAACTGTACAAAACAGTCTGGAAACATAGATTTAATAACCGTTTCGGGTGGTAAAATAGTTTCCTGCAACCGCTTGGCATATCGAATGCTGGCAGTGATATCCGTATAGAGCTCATTGATGCGTTCGCTCTTCTTTACAACTTCCTGAGTACGGTCTTTTACTTGCTGCTCCAATTCACGTTCATTGGCCCCAAGCTTCCTGGCCATCTTCAGCAAAGCCGCCCCCAGTTTGTCATCTTTGCTCAGCGGTTTATACGGGTAATCGAAGTTTCCTTTTCCTACTTCACCGGCAAAATTTGTGGTTTGTTTATAGCCGTCTACCAACGCATTCAACGCAATTGCCATTTCTCCTATTTCATCATTCGTAATTTTAACCGGCTCTTTGGGCATTACACCCCGACCTAGAGAAACCAGAGCGTATTTAAGTTCGGTGACTGGTTTCACGATAGATTTCCCGGTCAAAAGTGCGATGAGAATCCCTGCCAGAATAAGTGCTATACCAAAATTCCGTAGGTAAACTTTAAGTGTATCGAATGCCGAAAGCATTTCCTGGCTTTCCTGTTCGGTATTCTTCCTCATTTTAAGTATAAGGTTCTCGAGGTTGAAAAGAATCTGTTTGGCCTTTGTGTCTATTTCTCCTCCTTCCTCAGCATAATCTCTCGCATAAAAAACATTGAAATCCTCATCATAACTACGCATATCCGGAAGTTCCTTTTTGACAATTTCATACATGTCAAGAAGTTCTTCTATTTCGGAAATAATAATATTCATCTTTCCGACTTCTTCATGCTGCCAGCTTGAGGAAAGTTTGTGAATATCACTGATTATTTCCGGTAGATCTTCATTTGTGATGGTGATTAGCGTTATCTTTTCCTGGGTATCCTCCCGGCTTTGTACAAACGCCCAGTTAGTAATGAGCATTCGGGTCCGTATTATTTCATAACGCAGTTTTTCCAGGTGTTCGACTGATGGAATGTATACTTCATTTATCCGGTCGTTGATTGCTCTGGACTGTGTAAGTGTCTGGTTGGTGAGAACAAATAAAACGAGAGTGCTTAAAATGAAAATACCAAAACCTGTATATAGCTTTCGACCTATCGTAAACCGGAATCTCATAATCTCGAGAAAAGGTCTTTTCTATTTTTTGGTCTGTTGTGTTTCAAGGAGCAGGTCTCTGTATTTATTGGCTTCTTCATTGTCGTTTAAGCTTAGGTAAATCCCACGCAGTGCGATCAAAGTTTCCCGCCTCGTGGAATCCTGCTCATACGCTTTTAACATAAAGGGCAGTGCCTCGCGAAACAATTCTACACTCACCGCCTGCACCTGTACAATTGTCGGTATTTGTGCTTCTGCATCAATCTTCTCAATTCCGTATGCACCTTCATTGTAAAGGTTAATGGCTGTATTATAATTTGCACCGTAGTTATCGGGATCTATGTCCAGCACATATTGATAATTATCCAGCGCTTTGTATAAAAACTCTTTGTTTTCATCCCTGTTTTGCTCATATATTTTCCTGTGACAAGTGGCGAGGGCCTTGTAGAATATTAAATTCCGTTCGGTAATATCTGCCTCAGGTTCACTAAATTGTACAATTTCTTTATATCTGTTGTAGTATACTTCGGATTCATGAATGTTCCCTTTGTCTACTTCACGCATTACCAACACGGCGTCGTTATAATAGGACGAGGCAAGATAGCGCAGTGATTTCAAATTATTCTCTTTGTATTCATTCTTCTTATCGAGATCCAGAGATCGTAAAAACGATTCGACCGCTATATCACGATTGGTGGAAAATCGGTCCTTCTCATCGATTTCGTTGAAAATATCCTTGTACACAAAGCCACGAATATGCCAGGACATCGGATCGTCTTTTCCGGCAGAGGTTTGAACGGCAACATCGATCAGTTCCACGGCTTTGGAAAAATCCTTTTGCTGATATGCACGATATGCGTCCAGCGTTTCCTGGGGCTGAGCAACAACAAGCACTGCCATACAACTGAACACTAGCATCAGTAGAATGGGAAATCGGCTATATTTTATTGCTTTCATCGTCATTGGTTTTCTACAAACAATGCCAGACTTTTTAAGGTTGATCCAACAAACAGATTATGGTCTTCAGCGTTCGAAACGCTTAATTCGAACTTTAAATTATCCTCGACCACGACAAAATTGATTGCAGCTCCCAATTCCAACCCTCCTTCCCGATGCGTTATCAGCAAGGTGCTGTGTCCGTTTACTCGTGGGATAATCTCCTCGAGAGAAGCGTTGTGATCGTGGTCAACAAACAATACATGACAAATTGAAAAATTTTGTGAGTTTGAAATCTTTCGAATCTCTATCGCCTGGCTGCCAATTTTTTTTCCGTTATATTTAGTTACCAGTTGCTGATACATACTGGACCCACCCATTACTCCGATAACGAAATTACCTTTTTTATCTTTTTCGGGCCAATCAATGAGTTTCGCGAAATTATAGATGTAACTGGCTTTAATTATAGCCGATGTATCCTTTTCATTAAACCTTGGCCCCTCCTCATCTCCGGCTATGCCGAAAGAAAAGAGCAACAGGATAATAAATATGCCGGGAAAATTCTTAAATGTCACAGCAATGAAGGTTGAGCTGCAAAATTAACAGGCAATATTGTAAATAACAGTAGTATAACATAATGTTATCCACTTTCGACTTTTGATAG
>CAZJLZ010000351.1:0-4963 GCA_964546775.1 uncultured Cryomorphaceae bacterium
TGCCTTTGCGTCAACGGAAAAGTTGGAAAACTCGGCGAAACGCCAACTATGTTTCTGGAAGATGATAAATCTGTAATGGGCTGCGATATTTTGCCGTAATCGTAGAAAATCCGAATCTTTGCCATCCGGGCATATTCCGGGATTTTATTTAATTTAAATGGTCCGAAGTTTTTTCAAACACTTGAATCAAATCGAATTAAGTTGTGCGTGTAATTTTAAGTAGTTTATTTTTTCTCATTTTCCTTTTCTTTTCACCATCCGCCAATTTATTCGCTCAATCCGATAGTCTTATCCTCGTAAATTCGGATGTAATTGTTGGACAAATTCAGGGTCTCAACCGAAATGTTTTAACCATTTCCACTCCTTACAGCGATGCCGATTTCCGGATTTCATGGGAGAATGTAAGAGAGCTGCACAGTCCGCGGTTGTATACCATTACCTTTTCGGATCGCTCCCTGATGACTACCGCTACTTTGGAAACCGTAATGCCCGGACTATTGCGGGTAAAAAATCCATTCACTTCGAGGGAAGAGTCCATGTCTTCAATTGTAAATTTCCGACCGGTTTACGAAGATTTCTGGAGCAAGCTATCTGCAAGTGCTGACGTCGGTTATAGCCTGACCAAAGCCAACAACCTGCACCAATACAACGGAAGTATAAAGTTGGGATACAGGTCTGATCACTGGAACCTCAGCTCGGGATATCGCCAGGTTACTTCCAGTCAGGATGAAGTCGAAGCTGTCAGAAGAGTTGAGGCGGCTATAGAAGGGGACTACACCTTTGAAAACGGTATCTTTTTTCGTTCCGGAGTAAACTTCCTTTCAAATTCCGAGCAACGACTGTTGCTGAGGGCAATAGGAAATGTCAGCACCGGGTATTATCTCATCAGAAGAAGTACATGGCATTGGAATGCATTTGTGGGTGTGGCCCTAAACCATGAAGATTACGAGGAAGATGGAGAAACAATAGGTTCATCTGATCGGAACAGTCTGGAGGCGATAATTGGAACGTCACTCGATATGTTTGATATTGGTGACTTTGGTGTGGCAACAACATTTAATTGGTATCCGAGCATAACTGAAGGCGGCAGAAACCGAATCGATTACCGCATCGATATTTCGTATGACTTACCTTTGAATTTTTACCTGAAAGGTGGACTTACACTCAATTATGACAGCGATCCGGTACCCGGAGCGTCCGATACAGATTATATCATTCTTACCGGATTCGGTTGGGAGTTGTAGCCAGCGCGTTGCCGGACCGGTATTGATTCAAAGTTATATACCCGGTTACTTTTTTTGATGCGTATGGGACAGCTTTGGCTATCTTTATAAAACGGATACTTAAACAACCCTGAAACATGAAAAACACAATTCTACTAGTGGCCATAACCGGTGTGCTTCTTACTTCCTGTGCTTCTGTCTACAAATGTGGTGATCCAGTTCCGGAAAAATTCGGGGCCGCAAGCAAACGATTGAAAAATGTGGTAGCCGAGCGCGATAGTCTTTGTACCACGTTGGCTTCTGAACAAGCTGAAAACGCGGTGCTGAACAGCACAGTAGTCGATCAGTCAACAGAAATTGAATCGTTAAAAGCATCAGAGAAGGATCTTCAAAATCGATACAACAAACTGATGGATGACAACATGGCCCAGGCTGCTCAGTACGACGCTACGCTGAAACAAAAGGCGGATGAACTCAATGAAAAAGAAGAATTGCTTGCTGCTCGTGAACAGTCGTTGAGAGAAATGCAGGAAATAATCGCCCGCCAGGATTCCATTACCCAACGTTTGAATGACGTATTGAGAAATGCGCTGCTGGGCTTCGATTCTGACGAACTTTCAGTTGAAATCAAAAACGGAAAGGTGTACGTTTCCATGTCTGACAAACTGCTTTTTAAATCCGGAAGCGCCGCGGTGGAATCCAAAGGAAAAGAAGCGATCAGCTTGTTGGGTGAGGTACTTGGAAAGAATAGTGATATCGATATCCTGATCGAAGGCCACACCGACAATGTTCCGATCAAAACCGCAAACTATAAAGACAACTGGGATTTAAGTGTTGCCAGAGCGACTTCCATAGTACGTATCCTCACCGACGACCACGATATCGCACCGACTCGGCTTACAGCATCTGGAAAAGGGGAGTTTATGCCGCGCGAAAGCAACGATACAGCAGAAGGAAGGTCGCGCAACCGCAGAACAGAAATCATCTTATCTCCAAAACTGGATGAACTGATGGAATTGTTGACCAAGTAGAAGAAGATCGATTTATCGAACCATTCATACTTCGCTCACGACCGTTTGCAAAAGCGATCGGGTGGCTCCGTTTCAATTCTGCTACTTTTGCGGCTAAACAAAATTTTAAGGAGATGGAGATGATGAAACTGGGATGTACTGTGATTGCTGTTGTCCTTGTGAATATTGCTGTAGCGCAACGTCCGTATTGGCAACATCATGTTGATTATCAGATGGAGCTCGACATGGATGTAACAGATTACAATTTTACAGGCAATCAGCAGCTCACTTTTACCAACAACAGCCCCGATACGCTGAATCAGGTTTTTTACCATTTGTTTTTCAACGCATTTCAGCCCGGAAGCATGATGGACGTTTTATCCAGAACAATTGAGGACGCCGATCCGCGCGTATCTGATAGAATTTCTCTGCTTTCACCTTCCGAAATCGGACGAATTGAACCGACGTCGTTGAAGCAGGACGGAAAGAAACTGGATTTTGAAATCCGTGAGACAATCTTGCAGGTGCCCCTGAAAAAACCAATCCTGCCTGGCCAGAAAGTCGTGCTGGATATGGAATTCGAGGGACAGGTTCCGATCCAAATCCGCCGTTCTGGCCGCGATAATAGAGAGGGAATTGCGCTTTCCATGACGCAGTGGTATCCGAAATTGTGCAACCACGACGATGACGGCTGGCATCCGAATCCCTATATCGGTCGCGAATTCTATCCAATTTGGGGGGATTACGACGTGAAAATCACGATTGATTCGGATTACATTCTAGGTGGCACCGGATATTTGCAAAACGCAAATGAGATAGGATATGGTTACGAAGACGAAGGAGTAGAGATGGACCATAGCGATAAGGAAAAGCTTACCTGGCATTTTGTCGCTCCGAAAGTGCATGACTTTATGTGGGCTGCGGATCCGGAGTATGTACATTATTTTGTTGATGTAGAAGATGGCCCGAGACTGCATTTCCTGTTTAAGGGACAGGATTCCACGATGGTTTATAACTGGGCGTTGCTTTCTGAATATACCGTCAAAGCATTTGAATTTGCCAATGAACACTATGGAAAATACCCCTACGACCAGTATTCCGTAATTCAGGGTGGAGATGGTGGAATGGAATATCCGATGGGCACCTTGATTACGGGCCGCCGAAAATTGGGAAGCCTGGTGGGAGTCACTGTTCACGAGTTGATGCACAGCTGGTATCAAACTGTACTTGCCACACATGAATTGTTGTACCCGTGGGTGGACGAAGGATTCACAACCTACACCAGTACGATTATTATGAATCATCTTTTTCCTTCGGAAGATAATGATCCGAGGGAGTTACATCAATCCTCTTATGCGAGTTACTTATCAATTGCAGGCACCGGAGATGAAGATCCGTTGACGACACACGCCGATCATTACCGCACCAATCGCGGTTATGGAATTGCTTCCTACAGCAAAGGACAAGTATATCTTCATCAATTGAGTTATATCGTAGGAGAAGAAGTTCTGGCCCGTTCCCTCCGACGTTATTTCGAAGAATGGCAATTCAAACATCCGAAGCCCAATGATTTTTTGCGCATTGTTGAAAAAGAATCGGGTCTTGTGCTCGACTGGTATCATGAATACTTTGTGAATTCTACTGCTACTATTGACTACAGAATCCAGTCGGTTCAACAAATCGGGGGTAAAACAAGTATTACCCTCGAACGCCTCGGAAGGATGCCAATGCCCATCGAACTTTTAATCACAACCAAAAGCGGTGCAGAGGAATTGCATTATATGCCCTTGGTCATGATGCACGGACGCAAAAAGCAGGAGGACCGGAATAGGAATGTGGTTCAGCAGAAGGAATGGCCGTGGACCAATCCAACTTACGTGGTTGAAGTAGACATGCCCGCTGCCGACATCACTTCTATTGAAATTGACCCCGGATTTCGAATGGCTGATGTTGACCGAAGCAACAATTTATTGCTGATTGCTGAAGACATGAAGTTTCTGCTTTATCCGAAACAGTAACCGTGAATTTATTTGTTAAAAAACCGGTGTCAAGGCCAAGTTTCAAATTCTCGATTTGAAATGTTTTACCTTTGACGCTCTTACAAGGAATCTTGAAAACCCCCTCAGAATGAAACAAAGTTGGATGGCCGTAGCAGCGGTTTTTATAATGTCGGCATGTGCGACGCCGAGCAAAGAACAGCCACAGGAGCAGGAAGTATTGACGCACACCGAAACATTTGTGAAAGATCCACACAGTTTTTCCAATCCGCACGAAGCAGTTACCCGACATCTCAATCTTGAACTCGATGTCGATTTCGACAGTCAAACGATTGAGGGTGTCGCCCGGTATCAGATTGCCAAAAAAGGAAATGTGGACAAGATCATATTTGATATCGATAGTCTCGAAATCGAAAAAGTTACCCTGAATCATGACGAAAAAACGACCATTTACAGCATAGCAAAAGGCAATGCGTTTGGCCAGCAGCTTTCGGTGAACATACATAAGAACACATCTTCGGTAAATATCTATTACAAAACGTCTCCGCGTGCATCGGCTTTACAATGGCTTTCACCTGAACAGACGCTTGGAAAACGGTACCCGTTTTTGTTCACCCAGGGGCAGGCCATTCTCACGCGGAGCTGGATTCCTTGTCAGGATAGCCCGGGAGTGCGGTTGACCTATAACGCTACCGTACAGGTTCCGGAAGGTCTGATGGCGGTTATGAGTGCC
>CAZJLZ010000352.1:0-3130 GCA_964546775.1 uncultured Cryomorphaceae bacterium
TCCGTCTGGACAAAAGAAAGATGTACAAAGGCGAACAGGTGATTGCGACGTACTACGTTTATTCAAGATACAACAATATCGATTTTATCGACTATAAGTTTCCGGCAACCAACGGGTTCTATAGCCACGATTTCAATGAAGAACAGGCCGGCTGGCAAAACCAGCTCGAAGTCATCAATGGAAAGCAATACAAGGTGGCCATTCTGAAACGCGAGATTCTCTTTCCGCAGCAACATGGAACGTTAAAAATTGAACCGATGGAAATCGAAGCCCGTGTCGATTACAGCTTCTTTAACCCCGGTCGTGCGGTAAAATTCAAAAGCAATGTGGCCGAAATCGAAGTGCTGCCACTACCCTCCGCCCCGTCCGATTTTCGAGGTGATGTAGGTTCCCTTAACTTCGAGGTGAAAGTCGATCTCAATAAAATTTCTGCCAACGACGCCATAACGCTTACAGCGAAAGTTTCGGGACGCGGAAACCTGAAGTTGGTGAATGCACCTCAAATCAATTTTCCGAAAGATTTTGAGGTGTATGACCCAAAAGTCACCGACCGTTTCTCCACTACCGGTGGCGGTCTCAGCGGAACCCGCGAATTTGAATACCTCATCATACCGCGTCACGCTGGTAATTATACCATAGAACCCATTTCTTTCACTTTTTTCGATGTCAACACGAAAAGTTTCAATACCATTAAATCCGATGCGATTGAACTCGAGGTGGAACGTGCTGAGGGCGGAGTTATGGGTGGCGGATATTCCGGTTCCTCCAAGGAAGATGTGGTAATACTGGATCAGGATATCCGCTACATCAAACCGGCAGAACCGCTCCGGCAAAAATCGGGTTACTTCTTTCAAAGCACGCCGTTCTTTATCCTGCTTTTCCTCGGTCCGGTGTTCGTACTTGTTTTTTATGCAGCCCGCAGAAAATATATCCGTGAGCAGCAGGACACCGTTTCTGTACGCAGCCGACGTGCCGGCAAAATGGCAAGAAAATTACTTTCTGACGCGAAAAAGAAACTCCGCGCCAACGACCGCGAAGGTTTTTATGATGCGGTATTCAAAGCCATGTATGGCTATCTCGGCGGAAAGCTAAACATTGATGCTTCAGAACTGAATCGCGGAGAAATACGGTCGGGCCTGGAGCATCGGGCGGTAGATTCCGGCACCATCGAAGAACTAATGGCGTTGCTTTCGCGCTGTGAAATTGCCCGCTTTGCCCCTTCCAGCGAGCTACAACCCCAGGCTGATTACGAATCCGCCGCAAAAATTATTGGCGAACTTCAAAAAAAGATACAGCGATGAAAGTTCGGTTATTATTTCTACTCGCTCTGTTGTGCTCTTTGGGTGCTTTCGCCAATGATGCGGATGTTGCGGAAAAATTTCAAAAAGCCAACGAAGCATACGAAGCCGGAGATTTTGCATCGGCCATAGAACAGTATGAGGCGCTCACGACAGAAGGTCAATCCGTCGCGCTCTACTACAACCTCGGCAACGCTTATTTCAAAACAAACCAGGTTGCAAAAGCGATTCTGAATTACGAACGGGCGCTGAAGCTGGATCCTGCAGATACAGATATTCAGTACAACCTGAAACTCTCGAACGACCGAATCAAAGACAACATTGAACGACTGCCGGAACTAAACATTTCACGGTGGTGGAATACCTTCACCCTGAGCTACAGCGTGGATACCTGGGCTTGGTTTGCAATCGGTACCATGGCCATTGCAGCAATCCTCTTTATGATTTTTCTGTTGTCGCAGATCCGTGGACTGCGCATTTTTGCATTCTACACTGCCCTGTTACTGTTACTGTTTGCGGGATTCGGCTACTACCAGGCTTCCCAGGCACAAACCATGATTGAAGCAAATACCGAGGCCATTGTTTTGTCGCCGAGGGTCGATGTAAAAGGAGCTCCTTCAAACTCCGGCATCAACGTATTTGTGATTCATGCCGGTACGAAAGTTCAGGTGATGGACGAACGAGATGGTTGGGTGAACATCCGTATCGCCAGTGGCAACGAGGGCTGGATTCCTCAAACCGATTGCGCAGTCATCTGATGGGAATTTCGCTGCCTCCTGATTTCCGGGATTTGATGCAACATCAGATCGGAAATTGGGCAGCATTCGAAGCAGCACATCAACAAACCCCACCCACCAGCATCCGGATCAACCCGGCAAAGTGGTTGGCAGTTTCCCACCTTGAATGTGTTCCGTGGTGTCCGAATGGTTTTTATCTTCCGGAAAGACCGCGATTTTCGATGGATCCGCTTTTTCACGCCGGGGTCTATTATCCACAGGAAGCCGGCTCGATGTTGCTCGATGTTGCATTGCGGCAACTCCCGGTGAAACGCGAAGGACTGCGCGTGCTGGATCTTTGTGCCGCTCCCGGAGGCAAGTCAACCATTGTGCTCGACTGGCTCGATGGCGATGGATTCCTCGTCAGCAATGAAGTCATTCCGAAACGGGCGCGCGTACTGCAGGAAAATCTTGATAAATGGGGCCGTTGCAACCGACTGATCAGCAACAGCGATCCCGCACAATTTGCCAGGCTCGGTCCGGTGTTCGATGTTGTGGTTGTGGACGCACCCTGCTCTGGCGAAGGAATGTTCCGGAAAGAACCCGACGCGCTGTCGATGTGGAATCCGGAGGTTGTGGAAAAATGCAGCCAGCGCCAGTGTGGCATCACAGGACATGCGTTGCAATGCCTGAAACCCGGTGGATTTCTGATCTATTCTACGTGCACCTACAACCGGCACGAGAATGAAGAAGTGATTCAGTCCATCGTTGAAAAAGCCGGTGCAACGGTGCTGAAACTGGAGATTCCGGCAGAATGGAATGTGGAAACTTCAGAAACCGGAGGTTCATACGGATATCGATGTTTTCCGCACCGCACCCAAAGCGAAGGCTTCTTCATCAGCGTTCTGCAGGTTCCGGATAATCATACCGGACCGGGATTCAAACGAAAAGAAAAAAAGAAAAATCAGCCTTTCGCAGAACTGAACAGCGTTTTGAAAGGCTGGTTGAAAAATGCTGAACGCTTTGCCGCGATCGAACATCATGGAGAAACATTTTTTCTACCGGCAGAAACGTTTGATTTTGCTCAGCATATGTCGAAGAACATTCACGTGCTCA
>CAZJLZ010000353.1:0-6752 GCA_964546775.1 uncultured Cryomorphaceae bacterium
ATCAGTATTCCAATAATTACTGATTAATACCCACCGTTAGGCTTTCAGTTTCATAAATAGTATTACTTTCAGGGGGTTAAATGCTAAGTTTTTTTTTATAATTTCGCGAAGCAGCATTTGAATAGGGATAAAAGAAAAGGGAACGAACTGACCTCTTTTTGAACCAACTTAAAAAGCAAGTCCTATGAAATATCTATTTCCGTTGTTATTGACAGCTAATTTGGCTATAGCCGGGTTGTGTCAGGGCCAGACTATTTCATGGTTTCCCGACCACGCCGAATGGTGCTACACTGCACACTGCCTTTTTGACCCCCAATGTGGATATACCTATTACTACACAGCAGGGGACACGGTTTTGGAAGGTAAATCTGCTGTGGTGGTGAATTCTTTATATGCAAACGATGAAACCCAGTTTTCGGAAACAGATACCCATTATTTCCGGGAGGAGAACGATACTGTTTTTTATTATTCGGACTCATCCAATGCCTGGGGTATGCTCTATGATTTCAATGCGCAACCCGGTGATGTTTGGGATTTAACAGAAACATTGTCCGGTATTACCTTCCCGTATTGGGGCGTAGTGCCTGAAGCGCGAATAGTAGTAGACTCAGTATCTATCGAAATGCTTGGAGGCGCGATGCGTCGCGTCATTCATACTTCGCCTTTGTACAACGAAGAGGAAATGGAACCGGAAAGTGACTGGCAGTTTCGGGGCTTGATCGTAGAAGGCATCGGTCCAGTTGGCGTAAACTGGAGCCAGGGCTTATTCGGAGAATCTGTTGCGCTGCCGCTCGGCGGGTTTTCACCTTCTTTTTCCTGTTATCGCGAAAATGAGGCGTTGATCTATGGATCAGGTGCAAACCCATGTGGAATTGTATCTGGCTTTGATGAAGGAATTGTTTTTGAATTCGCTGTTTTCCCCAACCCCACTACCTCATACATTTACCTTCAACTTCCCCTAGAATTCGCCTTTCGAGCGTCTCTCACAATTTTCAATTCCGTTGGTCAGGCCGTAGCGCAAATCGAAAACTTCAACAGCCTCGAAGCTCTTCCAATGAATTACCCTCCCGGTTTGTACGTCGTAGAAGCGCGGAATGGAGATCTGGTAGCGCGGGAAAAAGTAGTGGTGGACTGAGCGTATAACTTATTCAGCCACCTCGACTGGAGCAGTAACACGATATTTCATTAGCACATCACGGCAATCGGCTAATTGTCAAATTGTCTCATTGGTTAATTAAACCATTATCTAATCACATTATCACTCCAGACTCTTCATTCCGCGAACTCCATCCAGAGTGAATCGTTTTCATTAGGAAACTCGTAATTCAAGCATTCGCAATTCGTAATTGAAGATCACCTAAATCAACACATCATCCCATCAACATCATTTTCCCTATCGAACACTATCTTTGCCCGAAATTACCCCTGGAATGAAGCACAACTTTGTAAAAGAACTCGAATGGCGCGGGCTGATTCACGACATGACCCCCGGAACCGAAGAACAACTCCAAAAAGAGATGACAACCGGTTACGTGGGCTTCGACCCAACCGCCGATTCTTTACATATTGGAAATCTGATTCCCATTACGCTGCTCACGCATTTTCAGCGCTGTGGCCACAAACCCCTTGTGCTGGTCGGTGGAGCTACCGGAATGGTTGGCGATCCTTCCGGGAAATCCGAAGAGCGCCAATTGCTGACTCCGGAGATCATTCAGCACAACCTGCAGGCCCAACAAAAGCAACTCGAAAGTTTTCTCAACTTCACGGATGGAGAAAACGCTGCCGAAGTCGTCAACAATTACGACTGGTTCCAGCACTTTGGATTTTTGGAATTCATCCGCGACGTTGGCAAGCACATAACGATCAGCTATATGCTCGCAAAGGATTCGGTAAAAACCCGGCTCGAAACCGGGATGTCCTTTACAGAATTCAGCTACCAACTCATCCAGGGTTATGATTTTTACCACCTGCACCACCTGAAGAACTGCAAACTGCAAATGGGTGGTTCCGATCAATGGGGAAACATCACGACCGGAACAGAAATCATCCGAAGAAAGGCGCAGGGCGAGGCTTTTGCGCTGACTGCTCCACTTGTTAAAAAAGCCGACGGTTCGAAATTTGGAAAAAGCGAGGGCGGCAATATCTGGCTGGACCGGAACAAAACATCGCCGTACAAATTCTACCAGTTTTGGCTCAACAGCAGCGACGAGGATGTAGCCAAATACATCCGCTTGTTTTCGCTGAAGGAAAAGTCAGAAATCGAAGAACTGGAAGCCCGGCATACCGAAGCACCTCACGAGCGTTTGTTACAAAAAGAACTCGCTGCCGAAATGACTACGCGGGTACATAGCGCACAGGATATGGAAACAGCTATTGAAGCATCGCAAATTCTCTTCGGAAAATCAACTTCTGAGTCTCTCAAAAAGCTGAGCGAGGATGATTTTCTGTCGGTGTTCGAGGGGGTGCCCCAGAATTATATCGGCTCTAATATTTTAAAAGGCGGCGTGTCGGTTGTAGATCTATTGTCCGAGCACAGTGGATTCCTCGCCTCGAAAGGAGAAGCCCGTCGCGCACTGAAAGAAAACGCAGTAAGTATCAATAAGGACAAGGTTTCGGAAGAGACGGTTGTGAACAATGATCATCTGCTAAACGGAAAATACATTCTGCTGCAACGCGGCAAGAAGAACTATTTTCTTGTGATAGTTAATTGACCCAGTCGAGCGCTTGAAGGGCGTGACTGCGCGTGAATAGAAATTCTAAAAAATAAAACGATATGAAACTAGGAGCATTTTCTGTAAGCCTGAGCGTCAAAGACCTGAAAGTATCCAAAGCATTTTATGAAAATCTGGGTTTTAAGGTTTTTGCTGGCGACTTCGATAAAAATTATCTCATTATGAAAAATGAGAATGCCCTGATCGGACTTTTTCAGGGTATGTTTCAGGGCAATATCCTGACATTCAATCCAGGTTGGGATGAAAACGCGCAGAACGTTAGCGCCTTTGACGACGTTCGGAAGATTCAGCAACATCTCAAGAGTAAAAACATCCAATTGACTACCGAAGCGGACGAAAACACTTCGGGCCCTGCAAGTCTGATGTTAACTGATCCGGATGGAAATCTGATATTGGTGGACCAGCATCGATAGTACCTGTTGATCCTGTCAATTAAAAACCCGCCCAAAACGAATATTCGCCAGCAGGGCCGGATTTTGCAACGGAAAATTGGTGTAATTTTTCAGACTGATCGGATGCGCATACTGCAGTCCCCACGACAATCCATATTTCTCTCCTATGCGGTGTCTGAAATCAAATGCAACGAAAGGCGCATGACCGTGAATTTTATGCGTCCATTCAACAGTCGTGTAATCACCAGGAAAATGGTATTCCGTCTCCACCCGCAGCACCTGATGAAAACTGTACCCGAGTTGAAAGTACATTTTGGAATCGGCCATTGAGTTTTCCAAAATGCGTAGGGTCAGGCCTACATTCGTTTCGAGCGAACTGTATTGGCGTTGGGAAGCACAGAGGTCAAAACAAACACCGTATGCAGGCACTGCGGCAAAATATCTGAAATTAGGAACAATCATCAACCCGAGTTTGTCCGAAAATTGATACTGAGCCAGAAGACCCACGCCAAAACTCGGGCTTTCGGTCATTTCTGAAAGACTGAACGGATGAATTCCCGGACTTACATTGATTCCACCAAAAAATTCACCTTTTTGGCCGAATGTGAAAAGCGATAACAACAAAAAAAACGGAGTCGTCAGAGTACACCATTTAAAAACCATGGGGTCTGCTTTTTGAGCCATTGATGGAAAATCAATGGATTGTGTCAGACGAATATACCCATTTTAATAAAATGAGAATAGTACCGGGAACTACATTTTACAAGCATACTGAAGGTGTGTGAAGGACCGAAGAGGAAATCAACACGAATTCGAATGACCGGTGAATATTATTGAAAATACTAACTTGCCCGTCCATTATCAGTAGTGATATCAATCATAAATCATTGATGTTTTGAAATATTTATTCAGCCTTACCCTCGCACTTGGTCTGACTTTTTTCGCTTTTTCCCAGAAACTGGATTATGTGGTGGGGGAACCGTATCAGGTGATCGATGCTTTTGATAAAAGCTACTTCTCCCAAAATGGAGAGATCATGGCCGTGAAAACAATAAGAAATGCAGTGGCCATTCAAAAATGGGATGCCGGAAATCTCAAGGAGATTAAACGCTCTGTGTTGGATGATTTTGACAAAGGTTTTCAGCTCGAAAGCATTCAGAGCTTTAAAGGGAAATATTATTATTTCTATAGTGTATGGGATCGAAAGGAAAAACTTGAGCAATTATATGTACGCGAAATAGATTTCGATTTGGGAGTCTTTGTCGGCGTTGCAAAAAGATTGCTCTACGTAGAAGGAAAAGTTACCAATGCCTTGGGCGGAGAGCCCGGAGTGGTGGGGGGAAGTATGTTTGCCATGTTTGGAACGGTGGGCAAATTCAATATTCAACGCTCCTACGACAACTCCAAATTCCTGGTTCAGTACCGAAAAGACCCTGATAAGAAAAGAGATAAAGTCAATTTTGATAGGATAGGATTCACAGTGTTTGACCACGAGCTGAACGAGCTGTCGCATAGTGAAATTGAAATGCCTTATACCGAACAACGATTGGAGCATCTGGATTACTCTATCGATGCAGATGGCAACGCTTATTTATTGGCCAAGGTATACAAGAGTGATAAGCAAAGTGCATATGATAAGGATGGAAAGATCAACTATCATCTCGAATTGTTAAAGCTTCCTGTAGGAACCAGCCAGATTTCTGCCACTCCCGTTGAAGTCGAGGGAATTGCCGTAACAGAGTTGCTTTTATTTGGAATGCCTTCAAACGAAATGCTATGTACTGGTTACTATACCAATAGTAAAAACACCAACCATGTGAGCGGTGTCATCGTGTTTAAAGTTGACGACAGTGGGCGTCCTTCTCGAATTCAGACCTACCCGATTCCATTGGAAGTCATCAACATGTATCGGGCCGATATGGATCCGGAAAATCTTGACTTAACCAGCAGTGGTGAAAACATGGACCTGGCGGATCTTCAGATACGCAACTTGTATGTATTTGACGATGGAAGTCTATTGATAAATGGAGAACAGCATGATATAAAGAAACGAACGGTCGGTTCAGGCAGTAGGACTCAGACCGTGTATGTATATCATTATGATGATGTTCTTTCAACGAGAATTGATGGAGACGGGGAATTGCGTTGGATGAAAAGACTCAATAAATCGCAAATGGGTGCCAGAGGCAAGGGCGGACTTTCTTTTAAACATTTTGCGTCAGAAAATTCGCAGTATTATATGTTTCTGGACAATATCCAAAACATGGACCTTTCACTAGAACGAAGGCCTGTACAACATGTAGATGGACAGGGAGGGTATTTTTCTGTCTACAAACTTGATGACTTAACCGGAAAGGTTTCCAGAGAATCCCTATTCGACGTACATGACGTTCACGGCGTGGCGGTCAGTCAGTTTTCGGTTGATCGAATAATTCCTGTTGCCCCTGGTGTAGTTTGTATTGAAGTGTACAAATCGCTAAAAGAAGATGTTCTATTAAAAGTAGGATCAGATATCAGACGATAAAGGCCAAAACTTAAGGGATGAAGATCGGTTGATCAGGCAGGCTTGCAGTACATGCCGGTTGACTGTCCCTGTCACTCCACCACAAACTTCTCCGTTACAACACGCCCCGCAGTTTCAATCATCAACTGGTAAAACCCAGGAGCCCATCCTTCAATATCAACACTTCCTGCCAAGCTATTGACTGATTTTTCGAAAACGATGCGACCACTCACATCAAAGACTCTCAGATGTTTGGCTATGTTGTCGTTGCATGTCCAGTTAATCCGGCCGGAAGCGGGATTCGGAAACAATAACAAATCACTTTGCTCGTAAACTGGTTCGTTCTCTAACGTCACGGTAGTCAATCCCTCTCCTACCCTGAAATTGTCCAGGTAAAATGGTTCACCACTATTGCCGGGATTCATGGTGGTGATCAATCGAATGGTGATAAAACCATGACCCGACAGTGTCCATGCGGGAATTGATTGGGTAACTTCTACCCATTGATTGTCGGAGCTCGGAATAAACCCGGTGTTTGTATTGCCGTTGAAAATATCGTACAAACTTCTGGTCAGCCAAACATCTCCTACAAACGCAGAACTGCATTCATCGCGAAACAATATTTGAAGCGTATGATATGCACCCTGAGGAACCATGGCGGCTGCCACGTGAAATGAAATCGTAGGGTCTATGAGTTCGGTCATATCGAACATTCCGATTTCAATGTCGACTATGCCGGTTCCATCTACAATTTTAGATGGTACGTAAACACACTGATTGCTTTCAAATCCGGCAAAATTACACACCTGCCAATTCTCGGCGGGAGGGGCTCCAATCATACTCATGTGAATGTTTGGCAAAAGTGTTCCCTGATCCGGGTCAAGGATCAAAGGCAATTCGGGGATCAGCGGTAAATTGGTGACCACTTCATTGAGCTGTACCGAATGACTATAAGAAACAGTTTCAACTTCAGAACCGAAGTATAGGTGCAGGTCGAGGTTGGCTGTACCACCGTTGGTGTAATAGATGTTTGGCATGGCTGATGTACTGATGGTTGGTTCCGGAGATTGAACTTCCCAAACCACCGAATCCGGAATATCTCCATTCACCAAATAGCTGTATTTC
>CAZJLZ010000354.1:0-8629 GCA_964546775.1 uncultured Cryomorphaceae bacterium
ATTCGGTCCCGTTTTTTTATATTAACCCTTCTTAAAAACATAATCTACAGAAAGTTCAGTTTAATATTTCTTCCGGAATCAATACATTGTCGTACGAAATGGCAATCCAACGAAATCTATAGCCCATAAAATCCTGAATACATGCACAAAGTTATCATTGGCTTACTTATACTTTTTGCAAGCTCAACTTTTGCGGTGGGACAAACCGGCATGTATTACTTCAAAACTTTTGAAGATTACAAAACCAACCGAACTTCTTCTGATTGCGAATATCTACTGAAGCAACGAACCAATGGAGATATATTTATGATGGGGGGAATTTCCAACTATCGGCTGAAAAAAATTCAACCAAAAACAAAAACCGACGAATTGACACAGAATGCATGGGCCATACTATTTGAGGATTCGGTGTACATCAATAGTTATCCGTATTCCGAAATTGTAGGTTTCAATAAGATATTGGGTACAGGTCATTACGCATACTTTATTGGCGAACCTGCACGAACGAAGGATAAACAAATTGAACTTGGTATCATTCAACCCGGTCAACCTCAAATGGCTGTTTGCTGTCAAACCAGTTATGTTATACTTCCTGAAGGAGCGGTAAAATGGCTAACTCCTCAACTATTGGCTGAATTACTATCCGACAATCAAGAACTGACCAAGGAATTCAAAAAAGATCGTGTAAATCAGAGTGATGCAAATAAAATGTTCGATTATCTTCGGAAATACAATGAAATGAAATAAGCGTTATTTCAAACAAGTAATGGTACGAATAATGAAGAATCTGATTTTTACTGGAATCGTAATTTGTCTTTTTTCGTGTTCGGCAAGGCAACAAACGGTACAGATACAGCTTCGTGATAGCCACACTTTTGTGTTAACCGAAATTTCGTCAGATCCGACTTACGGCCATTCACCTGAAAATCCGGTTAAAGTCGGTGGAATTGATAATAATGAGGGACCGCTAAATGAACGACGCTTCCTGAATGCATTGGCCGGTCCGAATGGTGAAAGTATTAATTACTTCAGAGAAGGAAGTTGCTGTCCTGTGAAAAGTAAAAATGCATTGATTGGTGGAATGGCATTGCTGGACCATTACAGCGTATCCTGGGAAGGTTCAAAGGATACCATCTCAATTTATATTAATATGTACGACTTCGGTGAATTAAAAGCTCCTGTCGGATTTACCATTAAAGAGTAAAAGCATCGCCAAAAAACACTACCTCCTATCCTCGGTGACTACTTTCTCAGCCATCACTGTGCATGTTCTGTAGCATTCAATGAATTTCAACCTACAATTTTTATCAGAAAGTCCTCCATTTTTATTACTGATTCTTTACCCTCTACCTCAGACATTTAAACTGTAGATTATCCACTTTTTCTCGAATCGCGATCAAAAAAAGTTTGATCCGTGCTGACCCTTTTTGAACCCTACCGGCACGTATTACAGTGAGAGGCATTTGAAATGTCTTCACCAACAACTAAAACTTTAACTAAACCAAATCACGATGAAAAAGAAAAATCTCATTTTGACCCTTGCTTTACTCGCCTTATTTACCGGCGGAGTTCAAGCGCAAACATCCATTATTCTTGCCCCGGAAATTGGCATTCATACTTCCAAATCAAAACTCACCGGTGATTTTGATATAAGTCAGTATTACCAGGGAGCAGACGTAAAGTATTCCTCGGTTTTTGGCTATCAAGGTGGTATAGGTCTTGGCTTCCAGATTAAAAACTGGGCAATACTCACTGGAATTAAATACAATCGCAAAGGCCATAAGGTTACTGTTGAATCCAGAAATCCGAATCAACCCCTTTTTGTTCCCATAACTGCTGATAGTGTTGTTTTTGATGTAGGTGAAATTGAATCAACCAGCATGCACAATTGGCTCTCTATACCCATTCTGTTCAGGGGTCAGTTTGGCGGGAAATTCAAAGTGGGACTGGCCATCGGTCCCCAAATAAATATGGCCATCGGAAAATATAAAGAAACGGTGGAATATAACCTGGAAAACCTGAATATCAATTCTGTTGAGAACAACTACGAATATGGAAAAAGTACAGCAGAACCAGTTAAGAAAAGCCATATTAGTTTACTGATCCTTCCCCATATAGCCTATGAGATGAACGAAAACAGCAGCATCAAGTTCAGTATGATGATTGAAAGCGGAGGAAATATGGTCAATGACAACTTCGTAGTATTTGATGGCTTTAACGTTCGAAACGTGCAGGCTACTGAAAGAAATACCCAGATAGGAATCATGCTTTGCTACGAGCACCGTTTCAATCTGAAGGCTGGAGTAAAATACTAATCAACAACCCGGATGTTGGATAAGCCCGGTTTCTAAATCGGGCAGTATAATTCAGGCATTCATAATACTACCCGAGATGAAACTTTGCAGAAATTGCAGAACAATCAACGAAGACAGTGCTGTGGCGTGCGCCCGGTGTAAAATGAGAGATCAGCTCATTGATTACAATCCCGAGAAAACGCGGGAGTGGCAAAACTCGATGCACGACAAAAACAATGTAAAACAACTGTATAACGTGTGTAAGAACTGCGGCACACCCGATTACGGGAAAGGCACCAAATGTGCCCACTGTCACTTTCCTCTGAGTATTAAAGAACGGGATGCCGGCAATAGTGCCACCAACCGGAAGATTAAATAATTTTTACCATGAAAAACAGAACCGTAGAATTCTTTAACTTATCATTTCTGGATCTCTTGTCGGGAGCTTTGGCATCGGTAATCTTCCTGTTCATTATAGTTCCAAAGGGAGAAATTACCATCTACGACAATCCCGTAACTGTTACATACGACACGCTTCAAAAGAAGTTTTATGGGATCATTCCCGATTCTTTGCTTCACAAACAAACAGGAGATACCCTGCTTGCCATCGTAGGAGATTTTGAAAGCGCGCCAGTTGGTCCGGGCAATACAAAACCGGATACACCCACTCCCGTGAAACAAAAACCAACAAAAGCAAAAAAGGAGAAGGAAGAAGCCCCAAAAATTACAGTAGCACCTTCAAAATTCAGTGGATCCAAACCGGATGTTCCTTGTATGCTTTCGATAGAAATGAAATGGGACAATAAAAAGGACAATGTCGACCTTTTCGTGTGTAAAGACAATGATTGTGTTTTTGGCGGGAGACGATACAGAAGCTTTATCGGTTATTGGGACAGTGGAAAATCAAAAAGCTCTTTGTTCGGGGGAGATCTCAGAACCAACCAGGAAGCGGTACGGCAATTCGACGCCATCCTTCCGGGGAATTATGAAATTCTTGCTCAGTACAAAGAATCTGATGATCCCAAATCTGACATACCCATCCGCTTGCAGGTTTACACGAAGAACGACGAGAGCGTTGAACGTGGAAACGAACATTATTTCAATCTTAAAATGAACCCGACTGAAAGGACCCTTATTGCAAAAGTTACCATTGGTCCAGAAGGCGAAATAGAATTTCAACCAATTAAGTAACCACTAAAACTTCATCAAAATGAACAATCATCCTAAAACCGTTTTAAAATCGAAGAACAACCTGATCCGCATCGGAATCAGTATTGGTGTAGCGGCCGTCCTTTGGCTGGTGTTGATTATCCTGGCCAACCTACTTTCAAGACAACCGGCCGCCTATCGCATACTCACTTTGTTGGGAGGCTCTTCACTGGGTTATATTCAATTCCTGAGTTACGCGATTTCGATTTATGCACTGTTGCAGTTGCGCGATCTTAACCTGTATATTAAAAGTCAGTTCCGTGGATTTGATCTCAAATTGCTTCCTGAAGAAGATCAACTCATTTTAACCCCCGAAGAAGTGGCAGATATCAAACTCAGTGTCATTGAAATCGAAAAAAGAGGTGTCATTTATCTCATCACGCGGTTTATTAAGAATGCCTGCACTCAGTACCGCAACAACCAGTCTATTCCCGAAACCATGCAGGTGCTCGACGGACAAATCGGTAATTCCAAAGAAGAGATGGACGGCAATCTGAACATGGTACGATACCTGATTAGCAGCGTAATGTCCGTAGGTTTTATCGGAACCATCATCGGGCTGGCATCGGCTATCGGAAATGCACACCTTGCCAAAACCGACCATGGACTGTCGATCCTCACCTCCTACCTCTCGGTAGCATTCGATACAACATTGGTCGCACTTTTACTCGGACTTGTACTCAACTATTTCTACCAGCAATATCTGGAAAGAATGGATGTATTCTTTGCGCAAAGTAAAAGTTATGTAATGGATAACCTGGTTAGCAGAATTTACCGTCATGTTAACGACTAGAATAGAAATCTATTAGGGCACGAATTGTGCCTTTCTGTTCACATATGATTTTTCTCTTCGATATAGTATTAACCAAACAATAGTCTGCAGACACAAAATTTATGAAATTGGTTCATATGACGGTAAGCGAAACTGGATTGCGCCGTACAAACAATGAAGATGCGGTATTGTTTATGAAGCCCGACAAACCATGGTTAGAGCAATCGTTGGGAACGCTCGCAGTGGTTTCGGATGGAATGGGTGGTTATGAAAGAGGTGAAATGGCTTCGGCTATGGTAGTAGACGTACTCAGCAAGGTCTATTATAAAGGAGTGGGACAACCGATTGAAAAGCTGCAACAGGCGGCTATTCAAGCGAACAATGCGGTGGCCATTGAGGGTAAATCCTCTTCCCGAAAAATGGGCGCCACCTGCACTGCCCTCGTCATTTTAGAAGATCAGTTGTACTTTCTACATATTGGCGACAGCCGCGGTTATATTTTAAAGAATGGTGAATTGACACAAATGACAAACGATCATACCGCAGCCAATGAAATGGCCAATTCGTACAGGATGCGACATTCCGAACATACCGTGCTGTTCAATCCGCATGCGCTGACCAAAGCCATGGGTATGGAAGTTTCCAACTCTTGTCAGGCCGATGTTTTCTCTGTAAAAAACAACCTTGAAAAAGGAGACCGTATAGTCCTGTGCTCAGACGGCTTATATCTACATGTTACCGACGCCGAACTGAGTTCAATACTGAATCAGAAACGACCGCTGAAAGAAATTACCGATCAATTGGTAAAGCTCGTATTGCAGCGTGGTGCACTGGATAACTTTTCATTTATCCTGATGGAGTATGAATAAACGGCTCACTCAGAATTGCATCAACGTTTCAACGGTTTGACCAGAATGAAAACAAAAACCAACCAGACCAATGGAAACAATCGACAACAGACAGATTACAGTCTTGCTCAACGACTGGAAAAGCGGGGACGAGCAAGCCATGAGCAAAATTATGGGAATGGTTTACGACCAGCTCAAATTTATGGCCCACCGCTACACCATTAAAGAAAGAGCCGACAATACTCTGAACACAACTGGTCTTGTACACGAGGCATACCTAAAGATTATTGGTCAAAACAACCGTGAATACCAGAACCGGTCTCACTTTTATGCCATCGTATCGACGTGTATGCGCCGTGTTATTCTGGAAGTCGCCCGCACGCGAAACGCTCACAAACGAGGCAACGGTGCGCAAAAAGTAAAGCTTGAAGATCATTTTCTGATTTCCGAATCCGATGCCGACCAAATTCTTTGCATCAATGACGCGCTCGAAAAATTGCGTGAATTCGATTCCAGACTGGCGGAGATCGTTGAATACCGGTATTTCGGAGGAATGAAACTGGAAGAAATAGCAGAAGCACTTGAATGCTCTTTATCCACAGTAAAAAGAGACTGGCGCCTGGCAAAAAGCTGGCTCCATACGGAGCTCAGGGCATAGTGAAAAGTCGCTTAAAATACAACCCTTATAAATTCACATTGTGGACAAGGCAATCTGGACAATAGTTAAGCAATATTATGCTGAATTGCTGGAATTGCCGGAGGAAGAACAGGCCGGTTTTATAGATCACCTGGAAACCAGCCAGCCCGAAGTTGCCCAAATGTTGCGTTCTCTCCTGAGGGATGAAAACAATACCGATCACAATTTTGAAAGTCCGGCCATTAGCAAAATCAAGGATTCGAAAGAACCGCAGGCTACCGATCTCATCGGAACACAAATCGGAAAGTACAAACTCACTTACCTCATTGGAATTGGAGGTATGGGAATGGTTTACCTCGCCGATAGGACCGACCTGGAAGCACACCAGCAAGTAGCCATTAAAATCATCAGCGCCGGATTTTTAAGTCACATCTATAACAAACGCTTCGACCGTGAAAGAAAGATTCTTTCGCGCCTCAATCATCCGCACATTACACGCATTTATGATGGAGGAATATCAGAAACCGGTACTCCATATATTATTATGGAATATGTAGAAGGGAAACCATTGCTCGAATATGTAACAGATCAACAACTCTCCCTTTCCAAACGGCTCGAACTTTTCATGGACCTGTGCAGCGCGGTGGCTTACGCCCACCAAAACTTCATCATGCACCGCGATCTGAAGCCCGGCAACATCCTGGTCACAAACCACGGTATTGTAAAGGTGATAGATTTCGGAATTGCCAAAATTCTGGAGGATGATGCGGCGGATGAAGACCTTACAATAATGGGATACATTCCCCTTACCCCTGCCTATGCCAGTCCGGAACAGCTCAAAGGCCAGCCGCTTACAGTTTCCTCTGATATTTATTCTCTGGGCGTGATCCTGTATGAACTTGTAACCGGCAACAAGCCTTTTCCCGGCAGCACCCGATCCGGTCTGGCTTTAACCGAGCGCCTGAATCACATGGAACCGCCACCAAGACCAAGTACACGCCTCAACCCCACCGTTAATGCCGACCTGAAAGCATGGCAGAAAAGTATAAAAGGAGATATTGATAATATTGTACTCAAAGCATTAAAAGACGTACCCGGAGAGCGATACCTGAATGCAGATCAATTGGCCGAAGATATCCGGCGGCACCAAAAGTGTTACCCGGTTCTAGCAAGACCAGACAGTCTTGGGTACCGATTTAAAAAATATGCAAAACGAAACCGATCATTGGTTTCATTGGGAATCCTCTTGATAATCATTTTGATCAGCGGAGTGGCTGCAACACTATGGCAAGCAAGGTTGGCCGCCGAACAGCGCGATCATGCCCAATACGAAGCTGATAAGGCAAATCAAATTACCCAGTTTGTCACCAACCTGTTCGATCACTCGGACCCGGATCGCTCAATGGGAAAAGTTATCACTTCGGAAAACATGCTCGCACTGGGCTCTGAAAGACTCGCCAGTCTCTCCGGCCAACCTTCATTACAGGCGGAGATGTACCGGGTAATTGGTGATCTTTACAGAAAGCAGAATTTCTTTAATGAAGCCGAAGAACACTTACTTAAGGCGCTGTCTATTTTTGAAGAGATAAACGGATCGGATGATATTGAGGTCGGAAAAACAAAAATGCTTTTGGGCGATTTGTATGCCTTTACAAATAATACCGCCAAATGCATACAAATGAGCCGGGAGGCGTCTTTCATTTTTGCTGATGTGCTTGGAAAACAAGACATGGAATATGTCAAGGCAATAAGCTATGTAGGACGTGGAGAAAATCAATTGGGGAATTATGCCAAAGCTTTGGAAACCTTGTTGGAAGCTGATTCGATTATGCAAAAAACCAAGAACCCAACGCCGGATCAACGCATAACCATGGGAAGCGTGTACAATGATATCGCCACTTGTTACAATGGAATGGACAACCCCGAAAAATACACCCATTACGTATTTAAAGCTTTGGAACAGATAATAAAAGGCCAGGGGGAAAACAGTCAGAATGTCGCTGCGCTATACAACAATCTGGGCCACAGCTATTACTTCAGAGATCAGTTCGATTCAGCCGAATATTACTCCTTAAAAGCACTCCGCATTGCCGATAAGGTTTATGGTGGTAAACCCAACGACCGGGCGCAGTTTGCTCATTGTGATCTTGCCAAAATCTACACCGAAACGGGAAATCTTACTGCTGCAATGAAACATGCTGATTCCTGTCATACCATGTCTGCTCAGGTTTATGGTGAAATACATCCAACTACGGCTCGGGGACTCTCCGTTATCGGCCACGTTTACCTTACGATGGGAGATACTGCCAACGCTGAAAAATATTGCGTTGAGGCAACACATATGTACGAAGATTTTTTTGATGGAGTGAGCCCTATGTTGGCCTGGCATTATTGGGATGAAGCAGAGCGATATTTTAATATGACACAGCTCGATCGCGCCATCGAATATAAGCGTCGATGTATTGCTTTGTACGAAAGGACATTGCCGAATGAAAAAGGTGATCTTGCCGAAGCAAAACACATCCTGGCAGGATTTCTAGTGGCCGCTGATTCAAGCAGAAAGGCACTTCCGCTGCTCGAAGAAAGTTTTTCTTACTATAAAGAAACCCTAGGCGTCGACAATGAAAAAACACAAGAAGTTTTAAATGACCTGGTTGACCTCAACACTCAATTGAAACAGCCAGAAACCGCTCAGGCATTTCGAGCTCAATTGATTGAAAAATAATAAAATCCGTAAGAGGTTTGCAGATTGGTCTGGAAACCGAATTAAAAAATTCCGACACCAAACGGTAATCCGTTGGAATTCTGGACGAAAAAAACTTAACTTCAACCTGAAAAATTGAAGTTCCTTATGCCTTGTCTTCACTTT
>CAZJLZ010000355.1:0-4318 GCA_964546775.1 uncultured Cryomorphaceae bacterium
AGATACCATTTCAAGCCTTGCTTCAGACACTCTTCAACCTGAACTCACCGATACTTTGATGGCTGCAGACACATTGCAAACTCCTGCCGGAAACGAATCGGAGAGTGCACTGAAAGCCCCCGTTGTTTACAATGCCCGGGACTCGGTAATTTATGATGTCATCAACGAACGTGTATTGCTGTACGGACAAGCAGTTGTAGTGTACGAAGACATCAAACTGGAAGCTGATTATATCGAATATGGTTTTTCATCCAACGAGGTATACGCAAAAGGCCGGATCGATACTGCGGGAAAAGAAATAGGCTATCCTGTATTTACAGAGAAATCATCATCCTTTGACGCCGACACCATCCGCTATAATTTCATTACCAAAAAAGGTTTGGTAAATCGCGTGTATACCAATGAAGGTGAAAATTATGTGTTGTCAAGGGTGTCTAAATACCACCCCAACGGGCAGATTCACAATTATAAAGGACGTTTTACGACGTGTAATCTTCCGAACCCGCATTACGCATTTCATTTTAACCGGCTCATCATGATTCCCGACGATAAGATTGTTTCGGGGGGTGCCATTATGAAATTCAGAAAGATTCCAACACCGTTGGCGTTGCCGTTTGGATTTTTTCCGATTGAAAACAAAGAGAAGGCCGGAGTCCTGATTCCAACCTGGGGGGACGCTGATGATCTCGGCTTTTTTCTCCTAAATGGAGGATATTACATTCCAATCAGCAAGCACGTCGATACTAAAATTCTGGGTGACATTTATACCGGCGGCAGTTGGGCATTGCGCAACTTCACCAACTACAAAGTGCGCTATCGTTTTACCGGTGATTTTAATCTCGATTATAATCGGCAACGTCGGGGAGATCCGGAGTTTCCGGGATTCAGCAGAAATACCCAGTTTTTTGTGCGATGGAATCACCGCCAGGATCCAAAGGCCAGACCAGACAGCCGCTTTTCAGCCAATGTAAATTTAGGTAGCTCTAATTCATTTACAAATCATCTCAACAGCAGTCAGGCAGATTTCCTTACCAATACTTTTCAATCCAACATTCAGTACAGCAAATCCTTTCCCGGAAGGCCGTATAGTTTGAGCGTGAGTGCGCGGCACAACCAGAACTCACGCACTCAGCAGTATAATTTTACGTTACCCCAGGTTACTTTCAATCTCTCAAGAGTATTTTTGCCGCTATCTTTTCTGCGAAAAACCCAAAGCGGCTCCAAAAAATGGTTCGAGAAAATTGGTATTACCTATCAGGGAAATTTTGAAAACCGACTGACGGTACACGAGGATGAACTGGCTATGGATCAGTTCAATACCCTGCGAAGTCAATTCCGAAACGGAATACGCCACAATGTAGGTGCAAGTACCTCACTGAAAATCTGGCATTTTACATTCAATCCCGGATTCAATTATACCGATCGATGGTATTTTCAAACCATTCAGCGAAACATCGATCCTCTCACGCTCGAATCCCGGACCGACACGCTTAGCGGATTCTGGTCTGCCAACGACTGGAACCTGAACGGTAATCTAACGACTAAACTGTATGGAATGTATCAATTTAAAGGAGATCGCATTCGAACCATCCGTCATGTCATTACACCTACTGTTGGATTAAATTTCCGCCCCGGTTTTCCAACGCAGCAATATGGTTTTTTTGGCGAAGGCGGAACCCTTGCGAGCTACTCTCCTTTTCAGAACGGAATCTACGGCCAGCCACCGGCAACCCGCTCTGGCAGAATTAACTTTGGATTGGTGAATAATATCGAGATGAAGGGAGTGGCAAAACGCGATACGACAGATGGCGAGCTGCGTAAAATGAAGCTCATTGACAACCTTAGTCTGAACAGTTCTTATGACATTTTTCGTGATTCACTACGGTGGTCAAACATCAATATCAGCGGAAGAACAACACTTTTCAGGAAAATCAACATCAATGTAAACTCTTCATTTTCTCCTTATTCTTATGATAATCTTGGACGAACGATCAATCAATCGATGTACGACGATCGTGGAAAATTGATGCGGTTCACAAACGGAAGCCTGGCGGTAGGCGGAAGTATCCAAAGTCGGAATCGTAGTTCAGATGCACAAACCAACAATACACAGTCCACTGACCGTGGGTCTGAAGAAGAAATGGAATTTATTGAGGACAATCCCCAGTTCTTTGTGGACTGGAATGTGCCGTGGACGTTAAATTTTAATTATACGCTCAATGCAAACCGAACATTTTTTCTGCAGCAGGAAGAGTTGGTAGATTCCATGATTGTATCGCAGAGTATTATGTTTAATGGCGATATTACTGTCTTTAAGCATTGGAAACTCGGTATTAATTCGGGATATGATTTTGTCAATAAAGAACCGACAACAACGACGATTACACTATATTGGGATTTGCATTGCTGGGAGTTACAAGCTTCGGTGGTGCCTTTCGGAATCAGAAAAAGTTACCAGATTCACATCAACGTGAAGGCATCCGTACTTCAGGATCTGAAATTACAGCGACGGGGAAATCTCGGCTCGAATCAGAACTATTTCTAAAGAATTTCTTCAAAGAGGTTCAGTTCTGGTCTTTCAACATTCAACGAGTGTACCCAATTCCGGATGATCTGTTGGCCGTGTTCGGTCATCACCGATTCAGGGTGATACTGCACAGCAAATAGCGGATATTCCTTGTGGGAAAAGGACAGCGGCCAGCCGTCAGAATGAACAGCGCTGATGTGCAGGCACGCCGGAATATTGCTCACGATCCAACTGTGGTAATGTCCTACGTTGAATTCTGCGGGAAGATTTCGGTATAGAATGTCATCTCTCTTAGTCAACCGGCAGATTTGTGGAATTCCATGGAGTACTTGATCCAGGTTTTTCAGGCGGCCTCCGAAATATTCTGCCATTGCCTGCATTCCAAGGCAAATTCCCAGCATCGGAATGTCCCGGTGAAAGCGGTGAATGATCTCCATCATAACTCCGGCATCAGTAGGTAGACCAGGACCAGGAGAGAAGACTACAGCGTCATAAAGAATCGCATCGTCGACGCAAAACTGGTCGTTCAAGACTACGTCAATCTGATCAACAAAAGGTTGAATCAGGTGGTGCAGATTGTAAGTGAAGGAATCGTAGTTGTCGAGCAGAAGAATTTTCATTCTATAATTTCGGTTTCTGGTTCCTCTTTTGACGCTTCGTCCGGCACGTCAACTATATTTTTCACAAAGATATCTTCCTGCCGCAAAGGACGAAATTGAGGATCCCATCGAAAACCTTTCAACTCTTCTTCTCCGGGCGGAACCTGGTGAATCGGGTAGAGTGTACCGGCAGGCTGATCGATGAAAACAATTTTTTTTACTTCGTTGCTGTCGAGGTGGATGATGATGTCGCTGCAGATCAATCGGTTCATTCCTATGTCTTTGTCGGGCTCGCCTTCGTTTTCTTCTTTTGCGTAATAAACGGTCTCTCCGTTTCCTTCTACATCTACTTTTTTGAGTGAACCCTCAATAAAATATCCGGTCAGGTTGTTGCCTTTGATCTGGTTGTATTGAATTTGCACCGAATCGACGAGCGATGCGATGAAAGCATCTTTTTCGACATACATTTTATCCAGTCCCCCGGTTTTGAGAAACAACGTAATCAACTCGCCACTTATCTGATTTTCTTCTGACCAGATGATGGGATCGGTGTACATAGTAATCAAGGAATCTGCCCTGAAATAGGTGAGAGAATCGCATTTTCCCTGAAGATCATTCCGGAAAAATTTCACGTAGTGATACGCGTGTACTATGTAATTCTCTGCCGAATCTTTAATGGAAAATAAAGTGTCTCCGTGTAGAAATAATGAATCCTTTCCCTCAACCAGTGTGAGCATAGCGCGGTCTGTCACCAGCGATTCCCCTGTGCTGTCGTAATGGATCGCATAGTGTCCGGTGATTACATAGTCGTTGATAGTGTCGGTGATCTGCACGTTCTGGAAACCTTCTCCGTATCCGAGATTCTGGTCGTAGTACAAACTGTCTCCTTCCATTCGCTGCGTGTCGCTGATGATGTAGGCGTTTTTGTTGAATTGAGATACGTTCTTCCGAGTATCGCTCCAGCCGTTTTCGCAATAGATAAAACTGTCTTCCGATTCTATTTCAGTAGGACCGATAAAGTATGCGATTTCCGTGTTCATGTTGAAGCGAAGAGAGTCTGTCCGAATGGTATATTTCTCGTTTTCGAGCACCACGCTGTCCTGGAAAAAGAAGAGTTCCGAATCGGAGTAGTAATCCCCGCGAAGACTGGTCAGGACATTGTCGTTTTCCGTACTGACAATTCGCCCTCCTT
>CAZJLZ010000356.1:0-6055 GCA_964546775.1 uncultured Cryomorphaceae bacterium
ATATACCCGGTCAAATTTCAGGAAGACATGGCCGTTGCGGCTTTTGCTTGCTTCTACCACCGTTCCGCAAACGTTCACTTTTTTACCTGAATTGACCTGGAAACTGGCCTGGGCACTATTGAATGTATTTTTTGGCAATTTGAGCGGATCGAGCATTTCAGCGTTTTGTTGGAGATCCGGAAACCAATACGTAGCGTCATATCGACTTTCGACTTCGTCCTGTTCGGGTAATTTGGGAAAGAAATTCAATCCGGAAAAAGCTTCCACAGAGTCGATCGACACGGCGTACGAATCGGGTGACCGCAGGTGTTCTTCGTGTGGAACGATAAAACCGATTCCTTGTCCGGTTTCAGTATCTACCGCAACTTTGTAATAATATTCTGGAATACTCACCTTATTCACACTGCGCTCCTGTACCGGAAGATCATCGTGCAACACCCCACCCGTCACCACCAGCAGTGGGTTTTCAGTTCTCAGAACGTACGCACGCATCTGGTTTTCAATGGCCACCCATCCCGCACGATTGAAACCGGGCAATTGCGGAGTCATATTCGAATAATAATAACTCTCAGACAGCGCTTCCGCGCTCCAGCGAAAATCTGCACTCGGAGCAAGATGTCCACGGTCGTATCCAAAACCGTCGTATTTTGTTTCGCCGTTCTTTTCTTCTACCAGGAAATAATCTTCCTCTACGGCTGTTCCGGTGGATACTTTTTCATCCACCCGAAAATCATTGGATCGACCTTCAGTGCCGTTTTTAATATCTGGAAGAATGATGTGATAAACCCACGAAGCCTGTTCGTGTTCTTCCACGTACTCGAGGATCATCGCGCTGTGCGAAACGATCTCGCCAGCGAACGGACTTTCCGGCAGCCCGTTTTTCTGAAGGTCGGTTATTATTTCTTTTCGTTTGAGCTCGGCAACTTTTTGTTCTGCACGCTCCAGCAATTGCTCGATACTGTCTTTCTCGGCAATGGCATTTTTCAAATCAGAAGGTTGGGCATGGATGGTTCCAAAGAAAATCAACAACACTCCGGACGCCAAAAAATCAACAACTCTTTTCATACATTGGCAATGATACATAAAGTGGTTGAAAATTTTTCCACCCGAAAAGGGGGCACCCGGTAATGCACGAAGAATATGCACTTTGCAATTTCACTTTTTACTAACAATCATTTCGGATTAGGAATCACCTCAACCACCGGCGAATCGTTTTCATCGACTGCATGCAATTCGATTACCAAAATTTCCGGAACCCCAAAGGTTCCCCTTCCCATTTGCAAATGCACGCGTTGCAACTGCCTCATTTTACCGGCTATTTCAATTAAAACAACATCTTCGTTTGCACTTCTACGCAGAAGCAAATCGCGCTTGTACGAGACAAACTGAAATCTAGCTGACTTATTGGTTATTTCTAAAAACCGTAGACCATAAGCATACCTTTTCTCAAGTGCGTTCAGCGAACGACCGGACTGACCACCACCGGTTTCATATCGTAACCAGTATGCTTCGATAGGTTGATATTGATCCAGTTCACCGGTAACATCTGTATTAAGGTAATAGATAATTTCGTGGAGATCGGTATTGCGTGTAATTTTAAAAAGCTCAGACCTTGATTTTAAATCGAGCGATTGACTTTTCATCTCCGGATTTATCAAAACAAACTGGACCAAAAAGTAAAACAATACGCAACGTCTCCAAAGCATGTTACTCAACCGACTTCTTACAATAAATCATTTACTGATCACCTTCACTTCAGTACGACGGTTTTCTGCACGCCCGGATTCAGTGTCGTTTTAAGCTACCGGGTGATCCTGACCATATCCTTTGGCACTCAACCGCTCTGCTTCTAAACCATTTTCCACAAGATAGCGCATGACGGATTGGGCGCGGTTCTCAGATAATTCCTGATTGTGTGCGGCACTTCCCTGGTTGTCGGTATGACCGCCGATTTCAATTTGAATCCGGTCGTTCTGCTTCATAAACTCCACGAGTTTGTTCAACTCTGCACGGGATTCCTGTCTGAGATCGAATTTATCGGTATCGAAAAACACGTTGTTCAAAACAATGGTCTGCCCGTCAGAAACTTTGTGCATCGGAACTTCCAGCACTTTTCCGGCGAAATAATCACCTTCTGCTGATAAATCTAAATGATCCGAATAAAACAGATAACCGCTTTTTGATGCGTTGAGCGCGTACTTCCGGTTGAATGGCAGTGCTACGAGAAAACTTCCGTCTTCGCTGTTGGAATAAGATGTGACCACCACTTCCTCGCTTTCCAGATCGATCAGTTCGAAGCGGGCGTACAATGGTTTTTTAGTAACAGCGTCATAGACTAACCCATTTAAAGAGCTAACTGGATTGGGCCTAAATGGCTTGGGCAATTCAAATGAATACAAATCCAGATCGCCTTCTCCACCCGGTCGATCGCTGGAAAAATAAGCGATATCTCCCATTGGAGAAACCAGGAGACTGTTTTCATCGGCGGCTGTATTGATCGGATATCCGAGATTTACAGGTTCGGTCCATTCATTCTCACCGATTCTGGTACTTACGAAAATGTCCAACCCACCCATTCCCGGGTGTCCGTCAGAAGAAAAATAAAGGGTTTTTCCATCCGGGTGAATGAGCACCGATTCTTCGTTGTAAGTTGTATTAATTGTAGAACTGAGTTTGACCGGTTTGCCCCATTCTCCGCCATCATCGAGAATAGACATGTATAAATCTGAACTTCTTTTCGCTGGATTTCGATCGCCTCGTACAAAATAAAGGGTTTTGCCATCGGCGCTGATAGATGGTTGAGATTCCCAATGAGCAGTGTTGATTTGTGGTCCGATATTTTTCGCTCTCGACCAACCGTTTCCGATTTTGTAAGCAAAGAAAAGATCACAACTTCCATAACCATCTCGTTCCGGACCATAGCTTCCATATAGATCACAAGCGGTAAAAACCATATTCTGACCGTCCGGAGAAATGGCAGGAGCGCCTTCGTTTCCGGGCGTGTTGATGTAATCCAATGGTCTAGCTGGTCCCCATGTATTATTTTCCAAATGACTCAGGAAAAAGTCCTCTTGTCCGCGTTTTTGCTCCGGAGAAACCCGCACTTCACGCGTAAACAAAAGCTGTTTTCCGTCTACCGTAATGCTCGGATAGTACTCTGCCATTTCGGAGTTGACACCGGGACCGAGATTGATCGGATTAAAATCTACCGGATTCTTTATTGCCTCCATTGCAAACTCGCTGTTTTCAAGTTGCTTGTTGGCATGATCCAGCAGTTCTGACGGAACCTGGCCATAAGTAAGCAATGTCGAGAATTGCTCGTGCGCCTCTTCGTATTTTGCTTGCCCCATGTACAACTGTCCCAGGGTGAAATATTTATTCGGGAAAAAATCGGGGTTCACCTCGATGGACTTTTTCATGGCCTCGATGGCTTCATCCATTTGGAGCGATTCGATCAACAAATCAGCTTTCACCAGCCACGCCTCTACGAACTGAGGGTCGCGATCCAATGCTTTTTCAATGGTTTGCAGTCCGGCGCCGATTTCCTGTTGATTCAGATAGCCAACGGCCTCTTCAAAAAATTTAATCGCGCGATTATCAGAGGAGGTGTATTGTTGAGCCGAAAGTTGAGCGACGGAAAAAACCAATACAAGAACTACAATTAGTCTGGACATTTACGGTAGGTTCAGGTATTTGTGTGTTTGCAGCGAAATTCTCCAGCGGACGTGTTCCATCACATATTCTGCAATCATGCCGGAAACCTGCTCGCGCTTGCTCCATTCGGGTTGAAGGAACAATTTACAAGCCGGCGTCACCATTTCTCCATGACCAGCGGCCCATTGAAGATCGTGTTTGTTGAATACTACGATTTTGAGCTCGTCGGCACGGAGATAAATATCGGACACTGGCTGTTTGAATTTTTTCGGAGAGAAGCAAATCCAGTGCCACTCACCGGTTACGGCATTGGTACCCGAAGTCTCCAGGTGGGTTTGCAGTCCGAGAGCCCTCAATTCAGCTGTCAATTCTTGGAGATTGTAAAGCGTTGGCTCTCCTCCGGTAATCACTACGATTTCAGCTCCACTTTCTTTGGCTTGACGGGCAAGATCGCTGATTTTTACGTGTGGATGACGATCGGCCTCCCAGCTTTCTTTGACGTCACACCAGGAGCAGCCTACATCACAACCCGCCAGCCGAATAAAAAATGCGGCTTTACCGGTGTGGTATCCTTCACCCTGCACTGAATAAAAAGTTTCCATCACCGGCAGCGTATGTACGGCCTGAGGTATGGCTATTTCTGGAGTTACTTGCATGCGGCCGCAAAGGTAAGGAAATATAGGATGGACGTGGGGAGTGAAAAAACCGCACGAACGTGAGTTTGGAAAAACCCATGAAACATGAGTGGAACTGCCGGATAGGATTGGTAATCCTCGTGCTTTCCGTAGAAAAAACGCACTAAGAAGTGCGCTGAGGCCCGCCCTGGCGAATCCGAACAGTTTTCCAATAAGAAGCTTTTTAGTTCTTCAAACTTCATACGTCCGCGCGGAATATTTTCAAAGAGCTTGTAGGGCTAAAGGTAACAAATACGCTTATTCTGTCAACAGTTTTAACATTGTAAACGGCTATTTTCTATCCCTTACCTACGTATCAGGTCATAGCATATTCTTCCCGTGGAAGTCACATCATTTCAATCATCGATCTCTTCCGAAGTATTCTTGAGCAGTTTGAATGTTTTGCTGGCACCGCGGCTGAGATCATAAGGTTGGTTCTTCACCATAATTTTCAACGTTCCATTGTGCCAACTATTCTGACGGGAAAGAGCAAGTGTATGATTTTCGACCTTCACTTCTATCCAAATACCGCGGTAACGCATGGTGTATTGAATGCATTTCAACCCTTCGGGAAGTTGCGGATTGAACCACAATTTGTCGTCGCGCATTTCGAGACCGAGATAAGCTCTCTGAATTAAATCGATAGTTCCGGCCATGGCACCGAGATGAATTCCCTCCGAAGTGGTTCCTCCCTGGATATCCTTGAAGTCACTCATCAGTGCCTCCTTGAAATTGTGCCAGGAAACGTCTCTGTTCGACCTTGCATACACCCAGGAATGCACGACTTTGCTCAAGGTTGATCCGTGCGCCGTTCGATCCTGATAGTACTTGATGTTATCGGGAATGTATTTCGGATTGAAATTGTATCCACAGCGATTGACGAGTTCTGTGAGTTCTTCTGCAGAAAACAGATAAAACAACATCAGCACATCGGCCTGCTTGGTGGCTTTGAATTTGTTGACATCCTTTCCTTCCTTCTCCATGATCCGGTCGAGACGCAAGACTTCCCCGTACTTTTCGTGATAATGCTCCCAATCCAGTTCCTCAAGGTCTTCGAATCCTTCAAACTGGCTGAAAATCTTTTCCGCTTTCACAAACGGAATGAACATGTTCCTACTGATTCTGTCCCACCGTTCCAGATCTTCGGGTTCAATATTCAGTTGCATTTTCAATTCATCTGCTCGTTTCACATCGAGAATTTCAAACACGATCAATGCGTGTCTCATCACCCAAACCGCCATGACATTTGTGAAGGCGTTGTTGTTCAGTCCGGGCTGATCGCTTCCAGGATAATGGGTGTGGTATTCATCTGGACCAACTACCTGCCGGATTTCAAATTTTTCACGCTCCTCGTTCCACACAACTTTACTGGCCCAGAATTTTGCGATGTCCAGAATCAGTTCTGCGCCGAAGAAGTACAGAAATTCCCGATCGTACGTAATCTGATAATATTGCCAGACGTTATATGCAATAGCCGAATTCACATGTCGTTGCAACCGCGAGTCGTCCGGAATCCAGTTTCCGGATTTTGGATTGAGGTGTATTTTCTGACTTTCTTCGCGCCCGTTGCTTCCGCTTTGCCAAGGAAACATGGCTCCTTCAAACCCTTCTTCAATCGCGTTGTAGCGCGCTTCGGGCAATCTGCGGTAGCGATATATCAACAGCGACCGCGCCAATTCAGGTAAGGTCCAGCTCAGAAAAGGACAGATGTATAACTCATCCCAAAA
>CAZJLZ010000357.1:0-7972 GCA_964546775.1 uncultured Cryomorphaceae bacterium
ATCCACCAGCTACACATTCCGCAATGAACCTTAAAATTTCCGGTTTTTTCGAAGATCAGGAACTGGTATTCGGAGAGACGTATTATAATATTTCGGGATACCGGCTGAACGTTGCCGAATTCAAATTGTACCTAAGCGACGTCTACCTTCTCGAGGAAAATGGCGATACGGTGCATCTGGCAGATGTAGCATTTTTTGACGTCAAGGCTGAATCAAATGAATTGGTAATTGAAGATGTTCCAACCGGAGCGTATAGCGGTATTGGATTTGCAATTGGTGTTGCACCTGATATGAACAGCCCGCAAAATCCTGATTTTAATATTGCCTTGTTTGACAATGAACATCCTTTGAGCGAGTCGAATGGCATGTATTGGGGTTGGGCTGGAGGATATCGGTTTGTTATTTTTGAAGGAAAATATGACACGGACCCGGATTCTGTAGAACCGATGACAGATGGCTATTCCTTTCATACGGGCGGTGACGATACCTATCGGGAAGTGCTGTTGCAGGGAATTAATTTTAATGTGGTTTCCGGACAAGACAACACCGCCTACCTGGATTTTCAGACCGATCAATTTTTCTACAACGATTCGGATACGATCGATATTGACATCGACAATCAAACGCATATGCCCAATCAGCCCGCTTCCGTTCGAATAAGTGATCTTATCCAGGAAGCAGTTTTTTTCCGTCAGTGAAATGGTTGGTTTCCATATTGTTTTTAATGCTGATTGTAGCGTGTAAGCGCGAAGAGCACCCCCGGATTCAATCGGAAACCTGGTCTTTTGACCTGGATATTCCTCTTGGTTTTCCGGCTCCGCCTGTTCCGGAAAATAACCCCTTGACGCATGCAGGTGTAGAACTTGGAAAGAAGTTGTTTTTTGATCCGCAACTTTCAGCGGACAATACCATTTCGTGCGGAACCTGCCATCAACCCCAACTTTCTTTTGCAGAGAATATAGCGATTAGTGCGGGGGTGAATCAGACAGAGGGCATCCGCAATGCTCCGTCGCTGGCCAACGTTGCTTATCAACATGGTTTATTTGCCGAAGGTGGGATTCCCTCACTTGAACTACAAGCGGTTGCGCCCATCACAGAAGTACACGAAATGAATATGAATTTCATCGATTTGATGCACCGGCTGGAATCGGACGATGTGTATGTCGATTTGTTTCAAAAAGCTTATCAAACGCCTCCAACAGCCGAATCAACAGTGAAAGCGCTGGCTTCCTTTCAGCGAACACTATTGAGCGGAAATTCCAGATTTGATCAATACTATTATCAGGGTAAAACTGAAGCGTTGAACGCATCTGAAATTCGGGGTATGGAACTTTTTTTCGATAAGGAAACCTATTGTTCGTCGTGCCATAGCGGATTTCTGTTTACTGATCAAACTTTTGCAAATATTGGTTTGTATACTGCGTATGAAGATGTAGGTCGCGCCAGGTTAACGGCAGATCCCGCAGATGTAGGAAAATTTAAAGTGCCGTCTTTGCGCAATATTGCCGTTACGGCTCCGTATATGCACAATGGAAGTATGCAAACTCTGGAAGAGGTAGTCGAGCATTTTAATTCGGGCGGGGTGGGGCATGAAAATCAACATAATTTGGTGAAACCGCTGAATATCGACGACCAACAACGTGCCGATCTGGTCAATTTCCTCCATTCATTGACCGACGAATCATTCCTTCACAATTTACAATGGCAGTGAGCATCATCAGGTACATATTGCTTTTTGTGATTCTTACATTTTTTGCATCCTGTAAAAAAGATAAGCCCGATCCTGTACCACCTTGCCACGATTGTGATTGTGCAACTCCTGATTTTACCAATACCACTCCGCACAATCTCGAATTGCCCGCTTTTGTGCCTCCGATGCCTATACCAACCGATAACCCGATTACAGTACAAGGTGTAGAACTCGGTCGGTTTTTATTCTGGGAAAAGGATCTGTCGGCCGATGGAACCATTTCGTGTGGGAGTTGTCACGCTCCTGAATTCGGGTTTTCTGACCCGAATACCTTTAGCAATGGAGTCGGGGGAGTGACAGGTATCCGCCAGTCCATGTCATTGACCAACGTAGCCTGGGCGAATTTTTATTTCTGGGACGGTAGAGCCACAACACTCGAGGAGCAGGTATTTCACCCGATTACAGATCCAATGGAAATGGGGGAGTCCGTTGAACACGTCCTTCAAAAAGTGCGAAACAATCCATTGTACCCTCCGATGTTCGACGATGCTTTTGGTTCTAGCTGCATAGATTCCGTACGAATTTCCAAAGCAGTTGCCCAGTTTTTACGTACGATGGTTTCTTTTGATGCCCCGATAGACCGGGTACTCTACGGACCAGATTCATTTACGCAGTCGCAGTTCAACGGGTATGATCTGTTTCAAAAAGAAGGTGGAGATCCTGCTGATGGGTTAGGGGGTCAATGGGGAGCAGATTGTTTTCATTGCCACGGAGGCTCATTTACATTTTATACCGACCATCAATTGCACAACAACGGTCTGGATGCGGATTTTACGGATCCCGGCGCATATGCTGTAACCGGTAATGATCTGGATATGGGTCGTTTCAAGACTCCAACACTCAGAAATGTAGAACTCACGGCGCCATATATGCACGACGGAAGATTCACAAGCCTGGACGAGGTAGTAACCCATTACAACACCGGAGGTCAACCTTCTGCTACCATCGATCCTTTTATGAAGTATACCCAGGGTGGACTACAACTCAACGAACAAGCTCAGGCGGACCTCGTCGAATTTTTAAAAATGCTGAGTGATGAAGAATTTATTCAGAATCCCGCTTTTTCCGATCCGCATTAGAAATGCTTTGTGTGGAAGACTCGTTTGTTCATCCGCATTTTCCCAGCCCTTGAATTCATATTCAGCTACTTTGTCTAAACAGCTGTTTTGTCTCATTGGGAATAGAACCTAATATGGCTTGTTTCCGTAGACAGGCCTATGAATGGCGAGAAAATATTTCGGTCCGTTTTTGGATTTGTGCTATTGTTGTTTCTGAATTCTCTGGAAGTCAGCGCGCAATGTCCAACGCTTTACGATTTCGACGGTGTTGCAGGTGAGAATCCATATTGGTATTCCTGTTCCGGAAATGACTTTACACTAAATCTTCAGTCGCCGAACAACATTGGAGAATGGGAAATAAACTGGGGAGATGGTTCTCCTGTGGAAAGCGGCGCCAACCTTGTCCCACCAGCCTCAATAAGCCACTTTTATCTCGAAACGGTCGATACCTTTTCGGTTGTTTTTACCGAAATTTCATCCGGTTGTACGGTTGAAGGAGTTCTCGTTATGGAAGAAGCCACCAGTGCATCTATTCAGATTCCGGTTGGAGGCCTTACGCAAACCTGCGCTCCAAAAGAACTTGAGTTCATAAATTCGAGCACAAACGTTTCTGAAACCACTGTTTTTACATGGGATTTCGGTGATGGTAGTCCACCGCTGGTTTTTGATCATACCAACTGGAATCAGACGGTTGGACATATGTATGAGCAAGGCACGGTCGATTGCGAAACCGTAGTGACCCTCACGGCAGAAAATTATTGCAACACCATTCAGGGAGGAGCGAGCGAAGCCACATTCAATCCTATCCGAATCTGGGACCTTGATGATGCTGCCATTACTCCTTCGGCTGTAGTACAGTGTTACCCGGACACCACTTTTACTTTTACGAATACCACCGAACGGAATTGCCTGTTTCAGGGAAATATCTTTCAGAGACAGGAATACTGGAATTTTGGTGATTACTGGGGAGCAGGATACGATTCCATCATCGACTGGACACCGTGGCCACCCACGTTTCCACAAACGGTGGCTTATCCGGGAATAGGTACGTATGAGGTCATGCTGATTGACAGTAACTTCTGCGGTCAGGATACCACCTATCTGGAAGTTCAGATTGTAGCTCCTCCGGTGGCAGGTTTTACGGCTAGTGCTGATACCATTTGCGAAGGCGAAACCGTCACTTTTTACAATAGTTCATCCAGCAATGCCAATACTTTTTCGTGGCACTTCGGAACAGGTACCTGGATCAATTCGGGAAGCGGGAATATTTCACGAACATACAACAATGCAGGAAGCTATGAGGTAAATCTGGTGGTGTCCATTGACGGGGCTGTAGGCAGTTGTTCTGATACCGCCAGTATTCCGGTGGTCGTTTTGCCTGCACCTGAAGCGGCTATAGCTGTTGATAACCCGGCGGCTTGTGACTCACTGGAAGTAAATTATTCGGATGCATCTGTTGGAACTGTGAACTCCTGGGAATGGGTATTTCCGTCTGGCGAAACCAGTACTTTGCCCAATCCACCCACGCAATACTATAATGTTCCGGGCGCTCATACCACCTCATTAACGGTGTCCAATGTCAACGGTTGCAGCAACACGAACCACATGGATGTTTTTGTGTATGAAACTCCTCAGGTTGGATTTGTTCCGTCGGATGTCTGTCAGGGAGTGATTTCTACATTTATCGATCAGTCTTCGGCTTCGCCGGGTGATTCTATCATTTGGTGGAACTGGAATTTCGGAGATGGCTCTGTCAGTAACGATGAGATCGCCACTCATGTTTTTCCGAACGTCGGTGACTACACGATCACTCTTGAAGTAGGAACACCACATTGTTCGGCCGAGGAGACATTTGAAGTGGAAGTAGAACCGGCACCTACTGCGCAATTTTCTGTCGATGTGTCAGAAGCGTGTGGTCCGTTGATGGTTCAGTTTGTCAACGAATCAAGCGGAGCCTTTTCATATGTCTGGGATTTTGGGGACGGATCAATCAGCACCGAAGTTTCTCCCCAACATCTTTATACAAATCTGACGGATGAAACGCAGGAATTCACGGTGACTTTATCAGCTTCCACAGAATTCGGGTGTACTGATACCACGTCTTCATTGATAACAGTTTATCCGGGGGCAGTGGCTCAATTCAGCGCGCAAAGTGTACCGGGTTGCGCACCGTTTGATGCGATTTTCACGAACAATTCCCAGAATGCAGATTCTTATCAATGGAATTTTGGTGACGGATCACAACTATCTGATGAGGAAAATCCCATTCACACATATGTTAATCAAGGGTTGTTTGTAGCCAACTTTCAGGTAGAACTGATCGCTTTTTCGCCCAATGGTTGCAATGACACCGCATATACAACAGTTACAGCATATCCGGAACCCTATTTTGATTTTAATGTTGTTGCCGATTCCGGATGCAGTCCTTTGGATGTCCAGTTTCCAAATATTGGCGGAGCAGTGCAACTCGACTGGGATTTTGGAGATGGCACAGTAGGGAATGGCCAGAGTCCAATCCATACTTTTATCAACAATACCAATCAACCGATAACTTATACGACAGAGCTGATCGCGATTTCTGCCTTTGGATGCGTAGATACTGCCTACAGCGATTTGGTCGTAAACCCGGAACCAGTCGCACAAATGCAGGTCACACCAATTTCCGGTTGTTCTCCCGTTCTGGCGACTTTACAAAACCTCTCCTTAAATGCCGACCATTATGTCTGGAATTATGGAGATGAAATGTCATCCACCACGGATTCACTGACCCACGAGTATTTGTTTGTCAACACTACTTCCGAGCCAATGGATTTCTCAGTTACCCTTTCAGCACTGACAGCCGATGGCTGTTCAAGTACTACAGAGGAAATCGTTACAGTCTATCCGGAAGTTGACGCCATTTTTGATGTTCCGTTCGCAGCATGTGCACAGGGAGCAATTAATTTCGGTAACCAGTCGGAAAATGCCGATAGCTATGAATGGAACTTTGGAGATGGTTTTATCGATCTCGCAGCCTCTCCTGATCACAGCTATTTTGGCGGAGGAGCCGATTCTGTCGTATATCAGGTGATGTTGGTAGCCAGCTCAACTTTTGGATGTACAGATACCGCTACTCAACAAATTGTAATCCATCCGCAACCGATTGCAGAATTTACGGTTGCGACACCAAATGGTTGTGGCCCTTTGGATGTGGAAATTGACAACAATTCTCAAAACGCAACCATCTTCAACTGGCAATATGGCGACAATACCGGATCACAAACAAACGATGACATTCATTTTCATGTATACAGCAATACTACCACAAGTATGGCGATTTATGATTTAACTCTGGAGGCCACGAATGACTTTGGTTGCACGGATACAGATCAAAAAGAAATTTCAGTTTTTCCTGATGTAATTGCAGACTTTGCTGTCACTCCGGAAGGTTGTACACCGTTTTCACCTGGTTTTGAGAACAATTCCATTGGGGCAATGGCATTCCAGTGGACCTTCGGAAACGGTCAGATGAGCAACGGACAAAATCCAAACACAACATTGGTGAATGATTCTCTCGTGGATCAAACATTTGATATTTCGTTGGTAGTAGAAAACCAATATGGTTGTACCGATTCCGTGAGTCAGTCGGTATTGGTTCATCCGGCCCCGCATATGGAATTTACAGTTACAGAAATTGAGAACTGTGAACCTTTTGTCGCGACGTTCAACAATCAATCTGTTGGTGCTGAAAGCTATCAATGGACCTTTGGTGACGGACAAGTTTCATCAAGTGCAGATTCATCTGTTACGCACACCTATGAAAACAATTCAACCAACTCGCAGATTATCCCGGTTACTTTATGGGGTGTAAATAATTTTGGTTGTACAGATTCTGTTACCGTGCCGATTGAAATTCTACCAAACATATTCGCTCTTTTTACCGGTGATAGCTTGGGTTGCAGTCCGCTTCAAGCAACATTACAGAATGAATCACAGGGCTTTGCTACCAGTAGCTGGTTTTTAGACGGTGAATGGTTCTCTGATCAAAATGATCCCGCACTCGAATTGCTCAACAATACCGACGGGAACATCACCTTCGAAGTGATGCTCGTTGCAGAAAACTTTATGGGCTGTACAGATACCATTGTCAAACCCTTTACGGTTCTGTCTTCACCGCTGGCCCAATTCGACGCAACACCCGAATCTCAGGTTTTCCCTGAAGCTACCGTGGATATTACCAACAACAGTATTTCGGACGGTGCATATTACACCTGGGATTTTGGAAACGGTTCGTTTTCTTCCGATGAAGATCCCGGTTCTTTTACTTATGACTCGTGGGGAACTTATACCATCACGCTTACTCTGGACAATGGACAGTGCTCCGATCAAATTTCGAAAGATGTGTTTATTGATGTTCCGCTACCCATTGCCGGATTCGAAGGAGAACAAAGCGGCTGTCAGCCAGTAACCGTGCAGTTTGTCAATACTTCGGAATATGGTGAACAATATCTCTGGGAATTTGGTGACGGTGCGATGTCAGCGACCCAACATCCGGTTCACACCTACTTCAATCCCGGAACTTATTCTGTAACACTGACTGTCACAGGTCCTGGTGGAGATACAGATGTTGAGGTGAAAGAAAGTATTATAGAGGTTTATCCTCAGGCGTTGGCTTTCTTTACAGCCAATCCGCTTAACGTAACGATTCCAAGTAATCCGGTGAATTTCTTCAATCTATCCACCAACGCCGATCAGTATTTCTGGGACTTTGGTGACGGTAATACTTCCGAAGAAAAGGATCCTCAATACCATTATCAGGAAGTCGGAACGTATTCGGTTAGTCTGATTGCGAATAACGAGTACAACTGTCCGGACACTTTCAGGTTACAGAATCCGATTATTGCGGAAGGTGGGGGTGACATCGTTTTTCCGAATGCATTTACTCCGTCATCTACCGGGTCGAATGGAGGATATTTTGACCTTTCGCAGAACAACTACAACAACGACATTTTCTTTCCGCTGCAATATGGAGTTGATGAATACCAGCTCCTTATTTTCAATCGCTGGGGAGAACTTATTTTCGAAAGTACCGAGGTGAACAGAGGATGGGACGGGTATTATAAAGGCAATTTATGCAAGCAGGACGTATATGTCTGGAAGGTAAATGCAACTTTCTCTGATGGAC
>CAZJLZ010000358.1:0-4905 GCA_964546775.1 uncultured Cryomorphaceae bacterium
CGCAATACGATTTTATTGCCAATTTGTATCACTTGGACCCAGGTGCACTGAATCTCATAGAAATGGAAACTTATTCCAGTCTGACTTCACGCATCGAAGTAAACGCCGAGGCTACTTCGCTCGACAATTTCCGTGGGTCGGTTATTGCCCGTTTTACAAGTTTTTGCGTGGAAGACCCTGAAGCAGGTGAACTGGAATACAATTTCGGTGATATCCTGCTGACTTCGTTCCGTGATATTGAAGGAAGACGGATAACCCTTACATCCGATATCGTAGATGCAGAAGTATCCGGACAATTCAAAACTGCTGAATTGCCGAATGGCTTGTTGTCTTCATTGTATTCGGTGCTCCCTTCCTTAGTGATACATGAAACAGATGAATGGGTAGTTAGAGACCAGTCCTTTAAGTATGAAGTATTGGTGAAAGATTTTTCGCTGGTCAACCAATTGATGTTGCCGGGAATTGATTTCGGAAACATGACCACTTTGCAGGGATCGTATGATGCACAAGATATGTTTTTCGAAATGCAATTGAATACAGACTATTTCCGCACAGGCAATTTCATCTTTGACACGCTGCATTTCGAAGCTGAGAAAAATTCTGATGTCATGGCGCTGTGGATACATGCCAATCAATTGCCGCTGTCGGATAGTTTGCAATTTCACGAGCTTGATTTTCGTGCTGTAGCCTATCAGGACAATGTAGAAGGAGATTTTTTCTTTCTCGATCAGAATAACAATAAAAGCCATATACCGATCACAGGTGAGGTCCTCGGAAGGCGTCAGTACGAATTTACTATTGATACAGCGGTCGTTTATCTACTCGGTGAACCTTGGGAAAATACACGCAGCAGCAGGTTGTTGGTCGACACCACCTCAATTAATTTCGGTGATTTTCAGTTTACAAGCGGCCAAAGGGAAATTATGGTCGACGGCACTTTCTCCGAAGATATGAGTGAACGATTGCTGTTTGAGGTTAATGAATTTGATATTTCCGTTTTGAACGCACTTACTCCTCCCGGGTTTCCAGCTTTTTATGGAAATCTGAACACAAACGGACATCTCGAAGGCGATGAATCCGGACGGGCAATCGAATGCAATATTGATCTTCAATCTTTACAGATTGCCAATCGACCTCTGGGTCGGGCTGTTATTGACGCGCGCTGGAATTTCAGAGAAAAATTACTCGATCTCAACGGATTTTTAGAGTACCGCAACTCTGAAACTATTTCACTTCAGGGAACCTTTAACCCGAGTGATGAAGTATCACCGCTTAATGCAGAGGTTCACTTCGATGATTTCGACCTTGCATTGCTGGATGTATTCATCAAAGCCGGTGTCAGCGAATTCGAAGGAATGCTGAAGGGTTCGGTGGAGGTTACCGGATCATTCAAAGCTCCGTTGTTTCAAGGGGAACTCGAAATGCAGGATGCCGGTGTAAAAGTCGATTTCCTGAATACGAAGTATTACCTCAATGATAAAGTCACTGTCGCCCATGACTATATCGGATTCGATTATATTCCAGTGCAGGATCAGGAAGGAAACAGCGGGCACCTGGTTGGAACCTTGTTTCATGAAAATTACAGGAACCTCAATTACAACTTTTATGTTGAAATGCAGCGGTTTGTAGTACTTAATACTACACTGCATGATAATGACCTTTTCTACGGAAAAGCTTATTCTTCAGGAACAGTGGATATTTCAGGATATGATCAAAATGTTCAGATTGAGGTAAATGCGGTCACTGAACCCGGTACATTTTTATATTTGCCGCTCGGCGGACCTACAGAGGTTTCGCTGGAAAGGTTTGTGACTTTTGTTTCTGCCGGCGGAGAAGAGCAGGTCCAATCGGAACTCGATCTTGCCGGCATTACGCTGATTATGGATCTTCAGGTAACACCGGATATGCAGGTCGAGCTTGTGTTTGATGAAAGTCTGGGCGATGTATTGCGCGCCAGAGGGGCAGGAGCCATTAATCTGGAAATTAGTCCAAACGGAGAGTTTTCAATGTTCGGCCGTTATGAAATAGAAGAGGGAGAGTATCTTTTCACATTACAAAATATCATCAACAAACGCTTTTCAATTGAGAAAGGTGGTGTCATCGGGTGGTACGGCGATCCTTACAATGCTGATATTGATATTAACGCCGTATACAAATCCAGAGCTTCTCTCGCTGATTTAATGGGAGAATTTGCCGAAGGATATACCAGTCGGGTTCCTGTTCATCTTAACCTTAGCTTAACCAATAAACTGATGAATCCGAATGTTGATTTTTCGGTAACCCTTCCAAGCGCCGACGAAAGCATGCAGAACCTGATAAACAGCGTGCTTAGTTCTGAAGAAGAAAAAAACAAACAGGCCTTTTCATTGCTCGTTCTCAATCGGTTTCTGCCTCCGTCGAACAGGGCTGCTTCGTCGAGCGTAGCCACCATGAATATCGGAGCATCGACCACTACTGATGTGTTGTCAAATCAGCTAAGCAATTGGTTGTCGCAAATTTCTGATGATTTTAATGTTGGGGTCAATTACCGGCCCGGAGACAATATTTCCAACGAAGAACTTGCTGTTGCACTTTCTACACAGTTGCTCAACGACCGGCTATTGCTGAGCGGAAGTTTTGGCGTTTCAAATACCCCGGCAAATATCAGTGCGGAAACCAATAATCAGGTTATCGGAGATTTTCTGGCTGAGTATCTGATCACAGAAGAGGGCAAACTTCGTTTAAAAGTTTTCAGCGAATCTGCCGATTATAATATCCTGCAAACATACCGAACGGGAACCGTTCAGGGCGCTGGTATCAGCTATCAGGAAGACTTTGATAATTTCTCTGACCTGGCTTGCAAGCTGCGAAATCTGATGAAAAAGAAGGGAGAGAAAGTAGACTGCGATGATCTTTACTGATCCTCGCGAAACTTGAGGGAGTGTCCCATTCTTTCTTTCTTGGTACGCAAATAGGATTCGTTGTGCCGATTTGGGTGAATTTCGATTGGAAGATTCTCCACAATTTCGAGTCCGTAGCCAACAAGTCCGGTTCTTTTTTTCGGGTTGTTCGTGAGCAGTTTCATTTTACTTACACCCAGATCGCGCAGAATTTGAGCGCCAATTCCATAGTCACGCAGATCCATCTGAAAACCGAGTTTCAAATTGGCGTCCACTGTATCCAGCCCTTCTTCCTGCAGTTTGTACGCTTTCAGTTTATTGATTAACCCGATGCCCCTGCCTTCCTGATTCATGTACACCAATACTCCTTTTTCTTCCTGTTCAATCATCTTCAGAGCACTATGAAGCTGCGGCCCACAATCGCACCGGCATGATCCGAAAATATCTCCGGTAACGCACGAGGAATGTACCCGCACCAGTACGGGTTCGTCTTGTTCCCAGGATCCTTTTACCAATGCCAAATGGTTCTGATCGTTAGTTAGTTGTTTGTAGGCAACCAGATCGAAATCGCCGTATTCTGTTGGTAATTGAACACTCACTTCCCGCTTAATGAGCCGCTCATTTTGCATCCTGTAAGCGATCAGATCTTTAATGGATATGAGTTTCAGCTTAAATTTTTTCGATATTTCCTGTAATTGAGGAAGCCGTGCCATGGTTCCGTCTTCATTCATAATTTCGACAATGACTCCCGCAGGTTCAAAACCTGCCAAACGCGCCAGATCAATTGCCGCTTCGGTGTGACCAGCTCTTCGCAATACTCCGCCTTCCTTGGCGCGCAACGGAAAAATATGGCCGGGTTTTCCGAGGTCCGAAGGTTTGGTTGCAGGGTTGATAAGTGCCTGAACGGTTTTGGCACGATCGCTGGCAGAGATACCAGTGGTACATCCATGTCCGATCAGGTCAACCGATACGGTAAAAGGTGTTTCATAGACGGCCGTATTGTTCGGAACCATCAGGCCAAGGTCCAATTCGGTACAGCGGCTTTCTATCAATGGTGCACAAATTAATCCCCGGCCGTGAGTAGCCATGAAATTGATCATTTCCGGAGTGACGCTGCGAGCAGCTGCAACAAAATCGCCCTCGTTCTCGCGGTCTTCATCGTCGACAACAATTACGACTTTACCTTGTTGAATATCGGCAATGGCACTTTCAATTGAATCGAATGTATCTGGCATAAGAAATTCTTGTTTGCGCAAAGTTACGCAACATTGTGTAGCCGGAATTATCGATTACCGGACATGAGCTGTTCGAGCTTTCTGGTGCTTTGCTCCCAGGAAAAGTTTTCTGCAACAAATGCGTAGGCACGTTCTGTCATTGCACGAGCTGTTTCAGGATTTTCGAGCAATGAAACTACGGCATCTACGTACTCTTCTGGTTTTTTAGCTACCAAAATATGTTCGGAGTGAAAGGCACCAAGCGCATCATTTGCCAACGGCGAAGTAATGCATGGAATCTTCATAGACATGGCTTCCAGAAGTTTGTTTTGTAATCCGGTACCAATTTGCATCGGTGCAATAAATATTTTCGATTGAGCATAGGATGTTCGGATGTCTTCCGTCCATCCGGCCACGGTTATGTTTTCACAAGCCAATTTTCGTATGGTATCTGTAGGGGTCGCCCCTGAGATAAGCAACTGGAGGTTGGGCAATTTTTTTAATAGTAAAGGCATTATTTCCTTTACCAGAAATAAAGTGCTCTGAATATTGGGTGCATAGCCCATATTTCCAATGAAGCAGAGGTCATATTTTTTTTCAGCGGGTTGTGGACGAAAAAAATCCAGGTCAACACCATTGGGAATCACCGTAATTTCTTTTTGCCGGGGGTGAAAAATCAGGGAACGGTCCTGGTGAGAAATGATGCTTTTGTTTTCAAAAAGTTCGAAAATCAGATGTTCGTAGTGTAACAATCGCCTGGCCTCTGTACGAAAAAAGATGCGTTTAAAGTAATTCTTCTCACTCGCTGCCCG
>CAZJLZ010000359.1:0-4436 GCA_964546775.1 uncultured Cryomorphaceae bacterium
ACTTTGGCAAAAATAATGTTGCTACATTAAATGTATCTACATACATTTGTAATGTTACTATGAAAATAGAAGAAGCAATAAAACAAGACAGTTTTGAAAGCGAAATTGCGAAGATGGTAGTCAATCTGATCTATACAGGAAACTGGATTCTCTCCATCAACGCGCATGCGCTGAAACCGCTTGGCTTGACCACTCAGCAATACAACGTGCTTCGAATACTGAAAGGTCAGCATCCCAAACCTTCGCCGGTGAGCCTGGTCAATGAGCGCATGCTCGACAAAATGTCGAATGCATCGAGATTGATTGAAAAACTCCGGCAAAAGGGATTGGTGGACAGATCTACCTGTCCGAAAGACCGACGCCAGGTGGATGTTCAGCTCACAGCAGAAGGTCTGGAAGTGCTTGAAAAAGCTACGAAAACCATTAAATCGGCTTCGGAAAACTTTCAGTCGCTCAGTCAAACAGAGGCAAAAACAATGAACGAACTGCTGGACAAGCTTCGCAGTAGTGGCCCGAAAATTGAATAATCACAAATCCAAATAATTATTAATTAAAAACGATACCAATGAAAAAATTGACCCTAAGTATTTTATCCCTGGCATTTGCTGTATCTGCTGTTGCACAGGAAAAAGTAATAACGGTAAATCCGAATTCCAGCAACATAGAATGGTACGGTTCCAAAGTAACCGGTGAACACAATGGTGATGTTAAAGTCCGGCAAGGAAACGTGGTTCTCGATGATAAAGGAAACCTCAAATCGGCCTATGTTCAGGTGGATATGAACACGATCACCAATGATGACCTGGATGGCGACTCTAACGGGAAACTGGTGGGTCACCTGAAGTCAGATGATTTTTTCAGCGTTGAGAAGCACCCGTATGCAGAAATCAACCTGACCAATTTTAAACCGGGAGAAGAAAGCGGAACGTATATCGCCAGCGGAAATTTGACGATCAAAGGAACTACCCAGCCAGTTTCATTTCCATTTACTTATGATAACAATGGTGGAGAATTTACTGCCACCGGAGATTTAACTTTCGACCGTTCCAAATACGATGTGCGGTACGGATCACCTTCTTTCTTCAACGATATCGGCGACAAAGCCATCCACGATGATGTTGAACTGAATTTTACGATTAAAGGATCTGCCAAGAAAAAGTAATTGTTGGGACCTTTTTAAATGATTTGAAAACCCCGGCTGAAATCTCAGCGCGGGGTTTTTTGTTTTTGGGAACTGTTAGTGACGCGCAAATTTTATCGATAGGTCCGGGTCATATCCTCATCAACCACCAAAATAAAATCAGCCACTCCTCGATTCTCTTCCTCCAGCTTTGAAAGATCTGTCTGCCGAACCGTCGAAATCGTGCTTACTTCGGTTCCCGGAGCATACTGCTGAATGTACCAGTAAATCCCCTCATAATCGTTGCTGTGATAGGCACCATTGAAGTGTAGAAAAATTCCACCTTCCGGAAGATGTTGCACGATATTCCACCCCATGGTGGCGTCTTTAATCGCCTGAGCCATCGGCATGGTTTCACTGGCGTGCGCACCTCCCATTTCGAGCATCGCGTCGTATCCTGGCAGCGTGGCGTCGTACGGAACGGGCAACGTTGGCAGGAAGCCTTTTTCTTTTTCACTGAGCGTATCCAGCGCTTCCCAACCTCCACGATACACAGTCGAAGCCAGGTATCTCGGCACGTTGGTCGCAATAAATTCCAGATTGTTGTCGCGGGCAAAATTGACGAGCGGCGCGTAGTCCGTCGGATAATTCTGCCACATTCGGGGAACCGTGTCGATCAACTGCGTTTCGGTAATTTCACCACGCAAATAGGCGGCGAGAAAATCAGCCCCATCGCGCTCAAACATTTCTGCCCCCAACACAAGGTTGCTGTCGAGACGGTACAGATGTTGGCTTAGTTTTAACTGCATCCAATGGGCAATGGCATCGTCGTGGTACTCGCCGAAAAGTACCACCTCATGATCGGCCACTTCTTTGACGAGCTTTTTAAACGACACCTTCTTTCCTTTGCTGTTGAACAATTGGTAAGGTTGCAGATTTTGCGAAAAGCCAAGCATAGCGATGGCTACAAAAACCGGAACGAGGAGGAATTTTTTCATTGGTTAAAAATAGTCAGTTTGGGTGAACCTGAATGGAAAACCGCTTGGTTACACGCAAAGCCACGAAGGAAATCCAGCTGAGCCGGGAAGCGTATTCGCTAACTAAACATTGCGCCCTTTGCACCCCTGCACGCCTGCACGCCGGTTGGCGAGAAATTTTCTTTTCACGCAGAGTTGCGAATGGTGAAAAGCTACAAAGAAATGTTTAGTTCGAGAAATTCAAAAAAGAGAGTTTTAGAACTATAATGTATATTGTCGCGCCAATCCTGAATCTTTAAAGAAATACGCATGAAAAACATCCGGATTTTTACTTTGCTTTTTATCGTGGGAACATTATCAATCTCTTGCGAGAAATGTTATGAATGTCAGAGGCTCAATGTAGACAGTGATGGGAATTCTATGGGCACTTATAGTAACTCATCCATTTGCGGACCGCCCGGACTTATTAAGGAAATTAAAGCTGAAAGAGAGAGTTTGGGGTATAGTTGTCGAGAAGAATAGTTTGATCACCTGTGTTGGCTGGTAAATATGGCCGTAAAAGTGAAAAGAGTTGATTGCCGTGGTGAATCGCTTTCAATCCGTAGAAATCATGAGTACCCTTCCAGACTTAAAGATTTTACCGGGAAAAACAAGACAACCATAGCTTATTATTACAAAGACAGCACGGGGACCACTAACGAATAGAAAATAACTACTTTAGTTGGCTCAACCCATTACCAACAAAACACCTATCCATGGAATTTCCTCAAGCCATCCTTTCCAATCTGGTCTTTATAATAATCATCTTCTTTTTGATCATCAAATCCGTTGTAATCGTTCGGGAAAAAACCGCCGTAGCCATTGAACGACTCGGAAAGTATCACCGCATTGCTACCTCGGGATTCAACCTGATGATTCCGTTTATTGAAAAGAAATCAGGTCTGGTGAATCTGCGTGTTCAGCAACTGGATGTTGAAGTGGAAACCAAAACACTGGACGATGTATTCGTTCGACTCAAAGTATCGGTGCAGTTTCACGTCCAGAGCGACCGCGTTCGGGAAGCATTTTACAGCCTCGATGATGCACATCTGCAGATTTCGTCTTATGTTTTTGACGATGTTCGTTCTGAAGTTCCCAAGATGGATCTGGATGATGTGTTTTCCAAAAAAGAAGACATCGCACTGGCCGTAGCCCAAAACCTTCGCGACGCCATGGAAGAATACGGTTTTCGAATTGTGAAAACACTGGTGACGGACATCGATCCGGATGAACGCGTAAAAATTGCGATGAATCAAATCAACGCCGCCAAACGAAACAAATATGCTGCGCTGGAAGAAGCCGAAGGAGAAAAAATCCGCATCGTGAAAAAGGCCGAAGCGCAGGCCGAAAGCACCCGTCTCTCCGGACAGGGAATCGCGCAGCAACGTCTGGAAATTGTGCGCGGATTCAAAGAGTCGGTAGAGGATTTTCAGCGTTCCCTCAAAGATGTGACCCACGAAGAAGTGATGCAGTTTGTGTTGCTCACCCAGTATTTTGACACACTCAACAACGTGGGTTCCAATTCAAAGAATACGTCCATTCTGATTCCCCACTCGCCTTCTGCCATGAAAGATTTCCAGCAACAGGTCATCGAAGGAACGTATGTCGGCCAGCAATTACGCGACAACATCAAGCAGTCCGAAGCGGATCATAAAAAAGAAGAGGCGAACAAGCGAAAAAACAACCCGGACAGCGATCATTGATCCGTCTCCTGCAAAAACTTCCGCTGCAGTAATCCTGTAGGTTTCTCAGTCCTTCAACATACTGAAGTCTGCATTTGTTATCTTTGAAATACCATGTTTTCGGGTTTCAATAAAATTACAGTGTCATGATATCCACGATTAAAAAATTCCGTTTTCCGCGGATAGTCGCCAATTTCCAAAACCGCGAAAAAATCATTCTCCGCGATTTTCTGGCGCTCGAACGTACTTCTCTCGCCAATGAACGGACTTTGTTTTCTTACATCCGGGTGACGTTGTATCTCATACTCGCGGGAATTGCCTTCATCAAACTCGAAGATTTCGAATCGCTGATCTGGTTGGGCTACGTCTCGATAGGTTTCAGCGGGGTGCTGTTGATTTATGGATTTGTGCGTTACAACATCCTTCGTCATCGTTTGAACAAATTTTACGCTTCCATTGATCTAAGCGATCACGAAGACGATCAGAACGGATAGAAAACAGGAATCAACCAGGTGGCCAACAGCCAGAATATCACGGTCAACGGAATGCCGACTTTGGTAAAATCAAAAAAGGAATAATTACCGGCACTGTAAACCATCGTATTGGTTTGATACCCAA
>CAZJLZ010000360.1:0-4924 GCA_964546775.1 uncultured Cryomorphaceae bacterium
AGCTCCCCCCTGCTCTGGCCGGGATTTTCGATTGCGAAGATTACCAGGAACCGAGTGCTATTGACAGCTTCAGAGACTTCTTCCGGGCGAAGCACACCACGGAAGAACGCAAAAAGCGACAGGCTGCCAGACGCAATAAAAATGATGAAGAGGAAGGTGGCGGGTTGCTGCAAAGACTATTCAGAAAGAGGAAGTAGTAATTTGTTTTTCGCAGCTTTTGCCTTGACGCAAAACCTGCCCAAAAGGTCAAGGACGCGCCTCCTCACTTCATTTGATCTTCACAAAGACTAATCTCGGCTGGACGAGCTCCCGTGTCGCTTTCCAGTCTCGCTAAGTCTTCGTTTTGATCAAACTCGATCGAAGCCGAGTCCGGACCCCAATCCGAATCGCTGCTGCACATAGTAAACCTGAGAGTGGAAAGTAATTGTGCGTTCAGAGTGACATAAGGGCTTCGATTGGAAATATAATTGAGAAGAATTTCCCACGCACCTTTATGTCACTCTAAGCCAAAAGCGAAGAGTCTGTTAACGCATTTATCTACAGGCTAATATTTCATTGTGCCTTTTCGGTCTTAGACTCTTCACTGCGTTCAGAGTGACATAAGGGCTTCGAATGGAAAACAATATGAGGAAAAACTTCCTACGCACCCTGTTGTCACTCTGAGCCAAAAGCGAAGAGTCTAGTGCTGCGTGTTTCTACGAGCCTATGCATCGAAGAACATTAGAACTTCATATGGGTCGTATTTCGTTGATTGGCACATTGTTATTATTTTAGCGTTTCCAAGCAATCGACTATGCGACCAATAGGGACTCACAATTATTTTACATACATTACTACCAATAAAGGAAGGAGAGTGCTGTACACCGGCGTGACCAATGCTCTCAAACTACGCGTGACACAACACGAAGATGATGCGAAAGGCGAGAAAAAATCATTTGCTGGTCGGTATAATGCTTATCACCTGGTCTATTATGAACGGCACCAATACGTTCTAAATGCAATAGATCGTGAAAAGGAAATAAAAGGATGGAAGCGATACAAGAAGGTAGCGTTGATAGAATCAATTAATCCGGAATGGCGCTTTTTGAATGACGACCTGGATGATGATGATTAATGGACTGATTCCAATGTTTCTTTTTTATGAATTACCCTACGCACCCTATTGTCACTCTGAGCGATTAGCGAAGAGTCTATTAACGCATGTGTCTACGAGTCTATGCTTCGTAGTACCTTTTCAGCTTAGACTCTTCACTGCGTTCAGAGTGACATAAGGCTTCGAACGGAAATCAATACGAGGAAAAGCTTCCTACGCACCCTGTTGTCACTCTGAGCCAAAAGCGAAGAGTCTATTAATGCGTGTTGCTATGAGCCTGTACCTCATAGTAACCTTTCGGTCTTAGACTCTTCACTGAGTTCAGAGTGACATTAGGCTTCGAATGGAAAACAATATGAGGAAAAACTTCCTACGCACCCTTTTGTCACTCTGAGCCAAAAGCGAAGAGTCTGTTAACGCATTTGTCTACGAGGCTTCGCACCGCGGTATCTTTTCAGTAATAGTCTCTTCGTCGTAAAGGCATCTATATCCGATAATCCAAAAAAAGTATTGTCAAAAGGTATATTTTTATTGTTTATCAATAAATAGAGGCTATATTTGTGAAGTCAATTTAAACTTTCACACTCATGTCCCGAAATAACAACTTAGTATTTAAAATTCTGAATATTGTGGTCTGGATCATCTTCATTGGTCTGTGCATTGAAGCGGGCGGATTGATCGTCAATTTTGTATTCAGCTTCTATAAACCTGAACTGGTGCAGAATTTATATCAGAAACTGGATTTAAGCGAAATGTATGCACATAGCCAATTCGCCTTTTTCGGTATGTACTCTTTTATACTGATTATCTCGGTTTTAAAGGCGTACTTATTCTATATAGTCATCAAACTTTTACTCAAACTCGATTTAACCCGGCCCTTTAGCAATTTTGTTTCCCAACAAATTTCCAGAATCAGTTACTTCACACTTTCCATAGGAGTATTGAGTGTGGTTGCTCGCCAATCGGCTAAAAATTTAATGCACCACGGATACGAAACCGACCAGTTAAACCAGTTTTGGGTAGACGGTGAAGCGTTTATTTTGATGGCAGCCGTTGTTTACATCATTGCGACTATTTTTAAAAAGGGAATGGAATTGCAAAACGAAAGCGATTTAACAGTATAAGCTATGCCGATCATTGTAAACTTAGACGTAATGATGGCCAGGCGCAAAATGTCGCTGAACGAGCTATCAGAAAAAGTTGAAATAACACTTTCCAATCTTTCCAACCTGAAAACAGGAAAAGCAAAGGCCATACGGTTCAGCACGTTGGAAGCCATTTGCCATGCACTCGACTGCCAACCGGGAGACATTCTGGAATATGTGGACGACAAGTAAACCTCTTGCTGCATCCATACCCTTTTGCCCTTACAGCTCTATTTCGCCAACATGTCTCCCTTGCCCTCGTGTACTCCGGCAAAAGCCTCATGGTTTGATTATTTTGGAAAATAATCTGGTTTTAAGCGCTTATTTTGGAAAATATTCATGAAATTTGCCGGACTGCTGTCTTATTATGGAAAATATTCCTAATACGCTTTTAGAAGAAGTCATTTTCGGCTCCGCAGATAAAAAAATCTCAGCGCAGATTTCAAAGTTGCAAAAGCAAGGTAAAATCCGCAAGATTGCCCCGCGCCTATATACCTCCAACCTAAGCGATACCGATGTTGAAATTGTGCGACGCAATCTATTCATCATTCTTGGAAATCTCTACCCGGGAGCTATCATCAGTCACCGTTCCGCTTTTGAGTTTAAGCCTACAGGAGCAGGCCATGTTTTCCTGACATACAAATACACTAAGAAAATCAATCTACCGGGCATCACCATCAGGTTGCTGGAAGGTCCTGAACCAATAAATGGAGATAACTCCTTTTCCGGAAGATTGTTTGCATCCCAACCGGCAAGAGCTTTTTTGGAAAACCTGCAACCATCAAAAAGACCGGGTCCAACTTCAAAAACACTCACCATACCTGAAGTTGAAGAAAAGCTAGAACAAATAGTTCGAATAAATGGAGAGGATGAATTAAACAAGCTAAGAGACAATGCAAGGACCATTGCCAAAAAATTGGGAATGAAAAAGGAATTCGAAACCCTCAATGCCTTGATCAGTGCCATTCTGACAACCTCCAATATCGATGTGTTATCCTCTCCGCTCGCTGCCGCACGGGCATTTGGTTTTCCCTATGACCCCATGCGATTACAATTGTTTGAAGAACTTTTCAGGGCATTGCAAACGAAAGAATTCGAATACCGGCCCGACTACAACACTTCAAAACAATCTTTCAGAAATTTCGCATTTTTTGAGAGCTATTTTTCCAACTATATTGAAGGAACCATTTTTGACGTAGAAGAGGCGAAACAAATCATTGAGACGAATCAACCACTACCTGCCAGAAATGAAGATTCGCATGACGTGTTGGGTACTTACAAGATTGTTTCCCACCGACAGGAAATTTCAAAAACTCCGGAAACCAGCGATGAACTGCTATACATACTTCAGTACAGGCACAAAATTTTGCTGAGTGCCCGAACCGATAAAAATCCCGGACTCTTCAAAAACAGAAATAACTTTGCTGGGCAAACGTCATTTGTTGATTTTAATCTTGTAAAAGGCACGCTGATAAAAAGTTTTGACTTTTATCGGGCGTTGACACATCCATTTGCCAAAGCTGCATATATGATGTTTGTTATCAGTGAGGTTCATCCATTTTCGGATGGAAACGGACGAATTGCCAGGGTGATGATGAACGCAGAATTGGTTTGTAAGGATCAATCTAAAATCATCATTCCTACGGTTTTTCGCGACGACTATTTAGGTGTATTGAGAAAACTCACCCGACAGCAGGAGACCGCTCCATATATCCGAATGATGCACCGTGCTTTTGAATTCAGTTCAATGATTTATTCCGAGGATATGGATAAAATGCAACGCCACCTGGAAGCATGCAATGCCTTTTTGGAGCATACGGAAGGAAATCTTAAAATTGTGAAACCCGCCAACCGTTGACCGGTAAAATTTTCCATTCACGCCAAGCCGCACAGAAAAAGGGGCTCCAGAACACAGTAAAAACTCTTTGCGCTCTCTGCGCCTCTGCGTGAAACATTCACTGCGATCAGAGTGACAAAGAGCTTCGATAGAATCAGAAATTATCTGAAGTGAAGTTCATTTCATTGCGCTTTTGGCGCCTCCATTGCGCACTTTGCGGTTAAATAAAGCGTAGAAACTAACCGCAACGGTCGCAATAGAGGCGCGATGGTCGCAAGGGATTTTTAAGATCCTCGTTGTTTCTTTATCCATTAGGAGTCAAACGCATTGCAAGTTCATTAATGATAAATTTGAAATCACTACTTTTGAATAAACGACCACAAATGGACATTCAAACTTCGAAATTGGAACTGGTAAAGTTGATTGTCAATATTGATAACCAGAAGATTATTGACAAGATATTGAAGGTTCTAAAATCTGAGCAAGAAGATTTTTGGCTTGAACTTACTCCTCGAGAGAAAGAGGAAATAAGAATCGGAATAGAACAGCTTGATGCCGGACACAGAACATCTCTGGATGAGTTTTTAAAGAAGGTGTCGTAAGAACACAAAACACAGCATCTTTAACTTGTGCCATTTTCCTTTCACGCGAAGCCGCAAAGTATTGCACGCCAAGCCGCAAAGAAAAAGGGATACCATGTCACCACAAACCTCTTTGCGCTCTCTGCGACTTTGCGTGAAACATACCGGGAATGGCCCCCAGCCTACCCCTGCAAAAGCTGGTTTTTAGACCGAATTAGGTATATGAAGACTGAAGGATGCAAACCGGACTGTGGTGTACACAATTACC
>CAZJLZ010000361.1:0-5204 GCA_964546775.1 uncultured Cryomorphaceae bacterium
TCTGGATTGGGATAAACTGACTTTTGGAGACCAGATCGATCCGCGTCGCGGCTTTATCTACCCTACACAAGATTTTCAACGCGCTGGTGTTGTCAACAACATCGACTTTTCCAGCGGGATTCTTGTTTTTAATGAAACGTATTTTTTCGGCCTTGCATCACATCACCTGACACAACCCAATGAATCTCTGATTGTCGGAACAAGCCGTTTACCGCGTAGATGGACAGGACATGCCGGGGCCACATTCCCTGTAGGTCGGGAAGAAAACGGAGTTTCGTTGTCACCCAATGTATTGTATCAGGTTCAGGGCGATTTTCAGCAACTTAATCTTGGTCTCTACGTATCAAAGAGTCCGTTTGTAGCCGGAGTATGGTATCGATGGCAGGATGCACTGATCGTTATGCTGGGTGTTCAGACCGAATCCATTCGATTCGGATACAGCTATGACCTGACGTTAAATCGGTTAGGTATCGGAACTGGTGGCTCTCACGAAATTTCTTTTGCAGCACAATTCAATTGCCGGCCGCCTAAAAAGAAATTCAGGGTAATAAATTGCCCCTCGTTTTAGTTATTAAAGGAAATCTGCAAAAACATACATCATGAAAACATCTTTTTTCAGCCTTTTAGCAGGACTTGCTGCCTTTGTGGGTCTATCGCTCATGATGACCTCGTGTAAGTACGAGCAATCAGGAGCTACCGGATGGAATTACAATGATGAACGCAACGGTGGCTTCGAAAAAGCTCCGTTCCTGGAACAGGAAACGGGACCCGGTCTGGTGCTCATCGAGGGAGGTAGTTTCACAATGGGACGTGCCGAACAAGACGTGATGTACGACTGGGATCACATGCCAAGAAAAGTTACCGTTTCTTCCTTCTATATGGACGAAACCGAAGTAACTAACTTTTATTGGCAGGAATACCTATACTGGTTGAGAAGAGTCTATGGAATGGATTATCCAGAAGTATATAAAAAAGCCCTTCCCGATACACTCGTCTGGAGAAGTAAATTAGCATATAACGAACCATACGTAGAATACTACTTACGTCACCCTGCCTTTCGCGATTATCCCGTAGTAGGTATCAACTGGGTACAAGCAAATGACTTTTGTGCATGGAGAACCGATCGCGTAAATGAAGCAATTTTGATCCGGGAAGGTCTCTTCGAACATTTCCCCCAGCAAACCAACGAAACGCACTTTTCTACCGACGCTTATTTTGCCGGACAATATGAGGCGGGTAAAAGGGTAGATGGTCTGATTGATTTCAACCCGAACCGGGAAACCAGGAACGTAAGGATGGAGGACGGAATTCTCTTACCAAGGTACCGCCTACCTACTGAAGCAGAATGGGAATTTGCAGCATATGGTTTGATCGGTAATTCATACGAAGAACTGATTTCCGACCGGAAAATATACCCATGGAATGGTCACTTTGTGAGAAGTGGCGACAATAATAGCCGTTACTATGGCGACTTTATGGCAAACTTTGTTCGCGGACGTGGAGATTACATGGGAGTAGCGGGAAGCCTGAATGACAATGCTGACATAACGGCTCCGGTGTATTCTTATGCCCCCAATGATTATGGTTTGTACAATATGGCCGGAAACGTCAGTGAATGGGTAATGGATGTTTATCGTCCTTTGTCACCAGAGGATAAAGACGAGTTCAATCCTTTCCGTGGAAACGTATACGAAACCAAGGTCCTTAATAGCGATGGTGCCATTGAAGATAAATATGACCTGGTGGTGTACGATATTGAAGGAATTCAGGAATACCTGACTAAATTTGATGAGTCCACCCGAAACCGTCTCGTTCCGGAAGAAGAACAATTATTGGAAAGTCTTACCAGCTATGCGGACGAGGCTAAAGAATTAATTGATTCCCGAAAGGATGATGCTGCATATATCAGGATTCAGGATGCTGTGGATCTGATCAAATCTACAGATCTGCGCATTGCTTCCAAATTACTGAAAGGATTCTCAGATCAGGTAGAAAGTACTCCGGGTCAGCTACGAATGAGAGAAGTAACCCAGGAAGAAAACATCGATCGCAGAAATTACAAAATTGCTGACAACATCGATCATCTGGACGGTGATCACCAGTCCAGCATTTATTTTGCACAGGAAGCGCCTGAAGGAAACCTGATGTACGATTGGCAAACCACAACCCTTGTGAGCAACAGAGCTCGGGTGTACAAAGGTGGTTCCTGGAGAGATCGTGCCTATTACCTTCACCCTGGTACTCGCCGTTATCTGGATGAACGTCAATCTACTGCAACCTTAGGTTTTCGTTGCGCCATGGCCCGCGTAGGAAGCCCTCGTGGATTGGGTTCTGAATAGCCCCAATCAAAATATTTTAACAGCAACCCCGGTTCAATGAGCCGGGGTTGTTTATTTTTGGGCCATGAAGATTGAAGAACTCTACCGTCACTTCAAGGAATCAACAGGTGTTTCTACTGATACCAGAAACATCCAGTCCAACAGTATTTTCTTTGCCCTTAAAGGAGCCAATTTTAACGGGAACAAATTCAGTACACAAGCATTGGAATCAGGTGCCATGCTTGCTGTCGTTGACGAAGCACGGTTCCGTCCAAACGATAGAATTGTTCTGGTTGAAAATGTTTTGGAAACGCTTCAGCAACTTGCCGCGTTTCACCGGCAACAAATTTCCGTTACGGTTATCGGTCTCACTGGAAGCAATGGGAAAACCACCACGAAAGAATTGATTGCGGCTGTACTCCGTAAAAAATACAAAGTACACTCCACGGCAGGCAATCTCAACAATCATATTGGTGTACCACTCACATTGCTTAAAATGCCAATAGATACAGAACTTGCCATTATAGAAATGGGAGCCAACCAACCCAATGACATTCGGGAGTTGTGCGACATCGCAAATCCGGATGTGGGCATGATTACCAACATCGGTAATGCTCATTTGCAAGGATTTGGAAACCGGGAAGGTGTGATAAAGGCGAAAGGACAATTGTTCAACCATCTCAGGAAAATCAATGGACTCGTCTTTGTTCACAGCAGCGACACAACTCTTGTTGAAATGAGCGATGGTATGAAAAACTTCACTTATTCCACAGGGTCTGAATCAGGAAAGGTTAAAGGACAACTGGTTGGCCACAGTCTGCGGGTTGCCTTTGAATGGAGTTGCGATAATTTTCAATCAGGAAAGATACAAACGCAATTGACCGGTGGATATAATTTATCCAACTTACTGGCAGCCGCGAGCATAGGAATACATTTCGGAATTGATGGGCGGGATATTTCTGCGGCACTTGCCGAATACGAACCACAGAACAATCGTTCCCAGATTAAGAAAACTGCTGAGAATACATTGATTCTGGATGCATACAACGCAAATCCCAGTAGTGTTGCTGCAGCGCTCAAGGATTTTGCCCTTATCCATGCAGAAAAAAAATTCTTTATACTGGGAGATATGCTCGAACTCGGAAATGAAAGTTCAAAAGCGCACGAAGAAGTTTTGAAAACAATACAGCAACTGAATCTGAAAGGATTTGTGGTTGGACAGGAATTCAAAACAGCCGTAAATCGGATAGATTCTTCGACCCTATCTTTTGACAACACAGAAGTCGCAGCAGATTATTTACGCACCAATAAATTATCCGGGTTTCATATCCTGATCAAAGGCTCCAGGGGGATCCAACTCGAAAAACTGGTTCCGGAACTTTAATCTTTCAATACAGAACGTGAAATGACGATTCGTTGAACTTCGGAAGTACCTTCGTAAATCTGGGTAATTTTCGCATCGCGCATCAACCGCTCTACGTGATATTCCTTTACATATCCGTATCCTCCGTGCACCTGAACTGCTTCTACTGTCACCCACATCGCGGTTTCCGAAGAATAAAGCTTGGCCATCGAACCTGAAAGATCATAGCTCATTCCCCTGTCTTTGTGCCAGGCTGCCTTAAGACATAGATTCCGTGAGTTTTCTATTCTAACCGCCATGTCTGCCAGTTTAAAGGCGATGGCCTGGTGCTCACAAATTGGTTTGCCGAAAGTTTGTCGTTCTTTTGAATAAGCCAGTGCAAGTTCGTAGGCACCAGAAGCAATTCCCAACGCCTGTGCAGCAATTCCAATTCGTCCTCCGGTGAGCGTTTTCATGGCAAATTTGAATCCAAAGCCATCTTCACCAACCCGATTTTCTTTAGGAACTTTTACATCCTGAAACATGAGCGTGTGCGTATCTGAACCCCGAATACCTAGTTTATCTTCTTTGGCGCCAACTTCAAATCCGGGCATGCCTTTCTCTACAATCAAACAATTGATACCCCGGTGGCCTTTGTCCACATCCGTCTGAGCCATTACTAAGTAAACAGATGCTGTACCTCCGTTGGTGATCCAGTTTTTTGTGCCGTTCAATAAATAATGATCTCCTTTGTCGATGGCAGTAGTTCGTTGAGAAGTAGCATCCGATCCCGCCTCGGGTTCCGACAAACAAAATGCTCCGATAATCTCACCTTTGGCCAGAGGCACGAGGTATTTCTGTTTTTGTTCTTCGCTTCCGAATTGTTCCAATCCCCAGCAGACAAGCGAGTTATTGACAGACATTACCACCGAAGCTGAAGCGTCGACTTTGGAAATTTCTTCCATTGCCAGCACATAGCTCACCGCATCCATTCCACCTCCACCATATTTTGGATCGACCATCATTCCCAGAAAACCCAGTTCACCAAGCTGTTTGATCTCTTCCTTGGGAAAAGTCTGAGTCGAATCGCGTTCGATAACCCCTGGTTTTAATACATTTTGGGCGAAATCTCTTGCGGCATCTCTAACGGCTAACTGTTCTTCTGTGAGTTGAAAATCCATGCTTAAAATTTTAAATGTAATACGATTGACTTCAGACGGGCCGCAAAATTAATCTTTAAATTTTATTTCCACCTTTGCCTGACCAATGCAAACACTATCATGAGCTTCTTTACCGCCATCGGAATAATGTCTGGAACATCGCTCGACGGTCTCGATCTGGCGTATTGTTCTTTTGACCCCCAATACCCTGGAAATTTCGAAATTGTTCATGCAGAAACGAAGCCCTATCCGCAGCAATGGAGATCCGAATTGATAAAGGCAAACAACTGCAGTGGTTTAGAATTGGCCCGGCTTAATAACGAATATAGCAGATATGTAGCTGAGGAAGTGCAACAATTTATTCGAACAAACTCAATTACAGCG
>CAZJLZ010000362.1:0-3055 GCA_964546775.1 uncultured Cryomorphaceae bacterium
ATTTTGTGTATCTACAAAGTGACGAAGGGACCAGGACGATGAGGGTAGTGGTGCGGTGAATCAAAATCATTGTTGCGTCATGCCATTGATCGACGACCTCAACAAACGACATTCTAAATCTGCATGGATGGATCTGATGAAAGACCATCCGGAATATTTTGAAGAAACGCTCCATCTGGCGCTTTCTGATAAAAATCCGGAAGGATGGCGCGCGGCATGGTTGGTTTATTCCAACATGCACCGCAACGACCAACGCATTCAGCCGTTGGTGTTGAAGTTGATCGAATCTCTGAGCATTAAGAAAAGCGGGCACCAGCGCGAATTGCTGAAGATCATCTCAAAAATGGAACTCAGTGAAGAACAACAAGGAGCGTTGTTCGATGCTTGTCTGACGATTTGGGAAGACCTGTCCAAACAATCGTCGGTGCGCATTACGGCGTTTCGTCAATTGGTGCGCATTGCGTGGAATCACCCCGAGCTGAAAACCGAGTTGAAACATTTCGTTGGCGATACTTATACTGCATGCCTTTCTCCGGGAATTAAAAATTCCATGGAACATCTTGTGCGCAAAGCCGGTATTTAGGTTGAAACTGACACAAGCGGAGGCCAGCGCGAAGTAGGGAATTTAATCCGCCATAGCATAAACTACAGCCTTTTCAATTTTCATTTTCCTGCCTTCCTCATACCATTTCTTACCATCTCCTTGATCGGTTGGTATGATGTCACTAATTTCATTCCGTTGAACTTCTGCAATTCCAACCAGTGGATAGCCTGAGGATTCACTAAAAGCTTCACTGGCACCCAAAAGCTTGCAAGCCTTTTCAAGTTTTCCTTCTAAGGCATTCAGCAAGGCGGCTTCTAATGTCCGGTGAAGGTCGGCTTCCTTTTCCCCGCTTTCCCGTCCGAATTCAAGGGCTTTCATCATCGAGGACTTTGCTTCTTGCAGATTGTCGAGCTTCATCAGGCAATAGGCATGAGCAGCCATTACAGTAGACTTTAAACCTTTGTAGCCTTTTTCCGGCATCAGGTTAAATACTTTCATCGCTTCTGTCGCTTTCACCTCGTAATCAACGTTTTTCTCATGGGAAAGTATGGAATATCGAATATTAAACAAAGTAACCAGCATATAGATATAGTCATGCTCTTCAGCAATTTCAGGGATTTTGCGGAATTGCTCTTCAACGATATCCATTCTTCCGATTTGTCTGTAGTATTCAAAAGACCACAGATAAAGCATTGAAAGCGGGAAAGGGTGCTGTAATTCAATAGCCAAGGTTTTTCCCCTTTCCAGTTTTTCTCCTGAACCTGGAATACCCATAAAACTTCCATAGCAACTATCCATTGCCAATGCTACTGCCATTGATAAGCGATCATCTGTTTTTTCAAGGATCTGTTCGGCTTTGTGTACGAATTTCATTCCATCTTCCATGTGCAGCAACATGAGTTTACCAAGAGCAGCCCAAGTCAGGGTCCGGCCTTTAACTTCGTCGCTTATTTCATCAGATGTCCAAAGTTTTTCATCATCGATTCCTGCGTCCTTTATCCATGTGAGCGCCTCTGAATACCCTCCCCGGATAGACCAGTATGAGAACATATAGTAAAATAGATTCCAGGCCTCTTCTCTTTTGTTCTCAGCAATAAAGATGTAAAAGGCAGCACGAATATTTTGAAGTTCATACTCAATTTTATCCAGCCATGGCTCTCCCGTCACCTTCCACAACAGCCAGTCTGTTTCTTTCATCATTTCAAGAAAATATTCGGCAAACCGGAGTCTGGTTTCAGTGCTGTCCGGGGATTGGTCGAGCATTTCGTTTGCATACTCGTGAACTGTCTGAAGCATATTGAACCTTGGCTCGTGTGAGTGACTTACTAAATCAGGTTTGATCAAACTCACATCCAGCAACCGCTCTGTCATCTCTTCAATATCCACAAATTCTTCTTCAGCGTTGATCACGGCATCAGAAGCTTCAAAAGTCCAGCTCCTTTTAAATACACCCAATTGGCGAAATACCTTTTTGGTGTCTTCCGCCAAGAGGTTATAACTCCATTCAATGGCGCCGCGAAGCGTTTGCTGCCGTTCAGGCAGGTCTTTATGACCTTTGTTTACAAGATCCAATGTTTTGTCGATTCTTGATAACAATGCAGCCGGTTGGAAAAAACGGGTACGGGCCGCTGCCAACTCAATGGCCAGAGGCAATCCATCAAGTCTTTGGCAGATGTCGATAATCGCCTTTATATTATCCGCATTGAGCGGAAGATTGGGGTTTGCGGCCATGGCCCGCTCAATGAAAAGTTGAGCGCTCGGCACTTTCTGCAATTCTTCTGCTGTGGATTGCGAAATATCAGGAATCGCAAGTGGACTGAGATTATAAATTCTCTCGTTGCGGATATGCAATGAAGTTCTGCTGGTAATGATCATTTTTCCATCCTTGCACTGCATGGTGATGTCGCTGATGAGTTTTGAAGCGCCTATGACCTGTTCAAAATTGTCGAGGATCAGCAGCATCTCCTTATCTGTTAAGTATTCCAGCAAGGTGATTTCAATAGGCTGTTTCCCGCTGTCCTGTAAATCAATCAATTCAGCAATGGTTCCTGCAACCAGATAGGGATTGGAAACAGGAGCGAGCGGGACAAAAATGGTTCCATCCCTAAACTGGTCTCTGACGGCATGCGCGACATAAATGGAAAGTGTGGTTTTCCCGGTACCTCCTGCACCAAGCAGGGTCACCAGGGTTACATCCGGTTTTAGGATTAATTCCGAAACGGCTTTTATGTCTACATCCCTTCCAATGATCTCACCCCTGATGATTGGCAGACTTTCAATTCGTTTGACTATGGGAAACTGTTCCTTTTTTTCCTCTTTTTCAAGTTGCTGATCGAACAATGCGTTTTCAAAAATCTCAGACATCAGGACTGAAAGGTCGTTCTCAATGAGTGTTTTCAGCTCCTGGGCATCACCAAACATTTGGTAGCAGGCGGTATCACTGTTTTCGATATCCTTAAGGAGTTCATTTAGTTTGGGCTGTCTCTCATCTGATTTTTTCAAATAGATCAG
>CAZJLZ010000363.1:0-2813 GCA_964546775.1 uncultured Cryomorphaceae bacterium
GTACCTCGCATTGGTAGCGCTCTCGTCCGAAGTTATGAGCTCGCCCGGTCAAAAATCCAACTGCCAACCTCCTTCTCTATAGCCTGCCTGCCAGCACACAACTCTCTTTATATTTTTTCACCCTTCCAGAAAGATCAAACAATTCTGCGATAATAATATACACCCCCATGCGAGCCTTCTCGTTATCATCATTGATGCCGTCCCACACAATACTTCCCTCCACATCCAGTAACTGATTTTCAACGAGCTTGCGTATTCTTCTGCCATTGCTGTCATAGATGCTGATGTTCGCTACGAATCCCGGCTGATCAAGAGTGTATCGAAGATTTAAGAAATCATTGTAGCCGTCATTGTTTGGTGAAAAAGTTTTCGGATCAACAGAAATCGCTGATACCCCTGCAGACGCTCCGCCAAACTGCGAATTCTGATATGTGGGCGTAGCATAGCCCACTGTTGATGCTGCCGAATGCCAGTTGCTCTTGTCCTGGCTTGGCCCGTTATAGCTGATGCGCTCCAGCGAAACCCCATTGCGATCATCAATTAAAGCAAAATGCCAATCGCGGAAATAATGCACCCGATCAATCACACTATTGTTGTCATAACGGTTAAAGAGCACAACAACATCTTCATCGTCAGCATAAGCAGGCATACTCGTTATCCGCAAAACATACTTTGGATGTGGAGTGAAGTATTGTGCAATAATGTTGGCCGGGTTTCCAGTGAGAACAACATAGGTTCCCGGTAACATTTGAAAACCCGTGGGCGCGATGATGGTTGATGTAGTATCTCCTGATGAAGAATTAATCCTGCCGAGGATGACACTGTTCAAATCAATCACTCTGTGCGAACGATTATAGAGCTCAATGAAATCACTGCCGCCACTCACCGGGTTCGAAAGAATTTCATTGATCACAATATCCATGGCGGCAGGCGCAGCAGGAATTCCAAACCGCCCTGAATTTTCAACTCCGATAAAATTTCCAGCGCAATCAGTGATGCCACTCACGGTTACGGTGTATAAAATATTCTGTAACAGTGGCGGAGAAAGCGTGAGCAGAATTTCTGTTCCCGATGCTTTTGTAATTGAAGTACCGACAACAGAAATGTCGTTATCAATAGAAAAATTGGCAACATCTCCAACACCGGAATCCATCATTTCATCAAAAATTAAAAGCACATGCGCGCTGTCTTGCACCAAAGCGAAGAGTACGGCAGGAGCAGTTTCGTCAGCGTTTACACCGTTCACGGAATTTACTTTACCCGGAGTGCCGCCACTCACATCCTTTGATGCACGCCAGTTGCTCGCACCGCTGCAATGATTTTCTGTGTCAATCATTTCCAAACTCCAGCCGCCACTTCTTTTGATGGCATCACGAAACCAGTCAGTAGTGTAGCTAACGTAGAAAACTAATTCGCCCGCAGCATTTCTTAAAATCACTTCATCAGAGTCGTTGTTCAGTGAAGTCCATGAACTCATGCCGATCGTTGTGCCGTAGAGAGCGAATAAAGGAGCAGCTGAAACCGGGCAAAGGATTATGTATTCGCCCGGTAACAACAGCGCAGCAGGAATGACAGCCGTGGTGGTGGGATCAGCGAGGGTCCAACTGTTGAGTGAAATGGCTTTTTCGCTGCGGTTATACACCTCAATAAATTCTGAAGCAGGCAACGCCACTTGCGGATCGGGATCAGCAAAAATCTCGGTAATTATAACGTCAAACTTTTCTGCAACTTCCGGAACAACAACCCCAGCAGTTGCGTTTGAAACAACATTTCCCGGACAATCCGAAATTCCATTCACTGTGAGCGTGTAAACAACTCCTTGTTGGAACGCGGTTAAAAACCTTAGCGTCACTTCGGTCAATTGCGGATCAACAGTTGCCGCAGCAGGATTTCCAATTCCATTATTCACAACATAATTTGAAAGCGCAACTGCAGAAGTGGAATCAACCGGCTCATTGAAAATTATTTTTAGCGAATCAGCAGCAACGATTTGCACATAGATAATTTGGGGAGCGGTAGTGTCAGGGAAAGTTCCGATAACGCTGTTTTCCCTTCCCGGTGTGCCACCTGTTGCATCTACAGATGCCGTCCAGTTGCCGCTGCCGGGACAAAAAAAATCCGAATCAATTCGTTCTAAAGTCCAACCGCCATTTTTTTTCACCGCATCTCCATACCAAGTATCAGAGTAGGTGACGCGGTCTATGATGTTGCCGTTGTTGTCGCGCAGAAAAATGTCATCACCGGCATTATTCAATGCAGGCCATGAAGAAAGCCCGAGTACTTCTCCGTAAGTCGCAAATGCCGCAACATTGGCAGCAGGACAAAGAATCAAATATTCTCCAGGAGAGAAAATTTTGCTTCCCAAAGAGCCGTTGGTGCCGGGATCTGAAAATACCCAGCCGGTGAGATCAAAAGTTTTGTTGCTGCGATTGTAGAGTTCAACAAACTCGAAAGGCGGCAGAGCAATAGCCGGATCAGGATCAGGAAAAATCTCATTGATCACCACATCACCACGCGCAGGCGTAGCGGGAACGAAAAAAATAAATGTGCGTGAATCGCTCGCGAGCATATTGCCGCTGCTGTCGCTGATGTTGCTGACAGTAATTGTGTTCGCCACTCCATTTTGAAAAGCAGTTGAGAAAGTGAGATGCACAATGGAAGAATCTGCCGCGTCTCGCCCTGCAATTACCTGATTTCCGATACCGGTATTGACAAAATAATTCAAGACATTTTCTGCCGAAGAAATTTCAACCGCTTCGCTGAAAACAACATCAAGCTGATTTTGTGAGACAACATTTACAGCAACAAGAGCA
>CAZJLZ010000364.1:0-10890 GCA_964546775.1 uncultured Cryomorphaceae bacterium
AAATCTTTTCTACGATTCCATTAACTTCGCAACGCAAAGATTCACAATTCAATTTTAACTCAGAAAAAGTCCGGACCTCGTGAGAATAGCCGTTTTAGATCTAGGTACGAATACATTTAACATGTTGATCGCAGAGATTGACAATCAGAAAAATTACAAAAAAATTTATTCCTCGAAGGTGGCCGTGCGACTGGGCGAAGGAGGAATCAACCGCAACATTATTACCGACGAGGCTTTTGAACGCGGCCTGGTGGCTCTGCGCAACCAAATTACTGCATTTAAAAATTTTGGTTGCGACCAGGTCCTGGCATTTGGAACTTCGGCGTTGAGAAGTGCGGACAATGGTCAACAGTTTGTGGAAACTGTTGCAGAGTTGTACGACCTGCACATCCAAATCATCGATGGAGATACGGAGGCAGAAATGATCTACAAGGGTGTAAAACTGGCGCTGGACCTGGGGAATGAAAAAGCGCTGATCATGGACATCGGGGGCGGAAGCACAGAGTTTATCATCGCCAACCAGCACCAAACGTACTGGAAAAAGAGTTTCCCGCTGGGTGTTTCGCGACTGTTGCAATGGCTGCTTCCTTCCGATCCAATCAAAGAAGCCGAGATATCGAAACTAAAGAAACACCTCAACGAAGAGATGGATGAATTGTGGAAAGCCTGTAAAGAACACAAAGTTGAAACACTGATTGGATCTTCAGGTTCTTTCGATTCGCTGGCCGATATGATCGCCATTCACATTCGCCAACAGGAAATTCCGGAGGAACAGAAGTCTTTTGACTTTAAAATAGAAGAGTTTCTGCGGATTGAAGAAAAGATTCTGAAATCGAACAAGGAACAACGGTTGGAAATGCGCGGGTTGCACCGGATTCGTGTGGATTTAATCGTGGCTGCTGTTATGATGATCGACCTGGTAATTGAAAACTGCGACATTAAAAAAATAAAGCGCTCTGCCTACTCCTTAAAAGAAGGAATTTTGTTTGACGTACTCGAAGGAAATCTATAACCAAACCTGCCATGCCCGAAGTTTTAATCATTGATGACGAACGCAGTATCAGAACCGCACTACGCGAAATTCTGGAACTCGAGAATTTTTCTGTGGACGACGCCGAAGACGGCAAATCGGCGATGGAAAAGCTCAACAACAAAAAGTACGACCTCGTTTTGTGCGATATCAAAATGCCAAAAATGGACGGTCTGGAAGTGCTGGATAAAATTCTGGAACGCGAAGATGACATTCCGGTGATCATGATTTCAGGACACGGAAATATTGAAACGGCGGTTGACGCACTGAAAAAAGGCGCCTACGATTTTATCGAAAAGCCATTGGATCTGAACCGTATCCTCGTTTCAGTTCGCAATGCGTTCGACCGGTCTACATTGGTCGAAGAAACAAAAGTGCTGAAGAAGAAAATCGGCAAAGGACAAGCGTTTGAAATCATCGGTGAGTCGGATGGAATCAACCGCATCAAAGAAATGATTGCCAAGGTAGCGCCTTCAGAAGCGCGCGTTTTGATTACCGGCGGCAACGGTTCTGGTAAAGAACTCGTCGCTCGGCAAATTCACCAAAACAGCCCGCGCGCTGCGGCCCCGTTTGTAGAAGTAAACTGTGCGGCCATTCCTTCGGAGTTGATTGAAAGCGAACTATTCGGCCACGAGAAAGGTGCTTTTACGTCGGCCATCAAGCAGCGTAAAGGAAAATTCGAACAGGCAGATGGCGGGACCTTGTTTCTCGATGAAATCGGTGACATGAGCCTTTCTGCCCAAGCCAAAGTACTCCGCGCTCTGCAGGAAAACAAAATTGCACGGGTTGGTGGTGACAAAGACATTTTGGTAAATGTGCGAATGGTTGCCGCCACGAACAAAGACCTGCGCGAAGAGATCAAAGAAAACCGGTTCCGGGAAGATTTGTTTCACCGGCTGAGCGTCATTCTCATCCACGTACCATCGCTCAACGAACGCACCGAAGACATTCCCGTTCTGACCGAGCATTTTGTGAATCAGTTGGTCGCTGAACAGGGATTGCTACGAAAGGAATTTACGCCTGAAGCAATCAAAGCTTTGCAACAGGCCAACTGGACCGGGAATATCCGCGAGCTCAGAAACATCATCGAACGCCTGTTGATTCTCGGTGGCAAAGAAATCTCTGCGGACGACGTACGAACTTTTGCCAACCCGGCCGTGAAATAAGTAAAGAAGAAAGTTATTTTCTAAAACTCTGAAGGCGGTTTCTGATCCGGTGGAAACTCCTGTGGGATTCGCGGTTTTTCCGCAGGAGGTTTTGGTTCCGGCGGAGTGCGTTCCGGAATGGGTGTCGGCTTTTCCGGATTGGGATCGATGCCCGGTTCTCTCGGAGGTTTGATGGGCTTTTCGGGTTTGGGATACTGCTGCTTCATATATTGTGAACTTTATAACAAGTCACTTGAAGTTACGGATTATTTAGAAGCGAATTGCAGGGGTGAAAAACTAAGTTCTCAATCCCGCTTTGAGTGTGCGTCCCGTCAATCAGAAACCACCAACCTCGAGACCCCGATTCTCGCTCCTTGTTTATCCATCAATTCCAGCAAATACAATCCCGATGGGAGACCGGCGAGAGCCACATAGTTTTCACCATTTGAAAGATTTTTCCGCAGCATTACCTTCCCCATCGAATTGATTATTCGCACCTCAACAGCATCCGGCGCATCAAACCAAACGTGCGTAGTGGCAGGGTTGGGATATATCTTGGGTTCACGAGCCAAACCATCACCTACCGAAGACGGATTGTACACCAGCGACAAATCGTCTACATACATTTCTGTTCCCATTACAGGTTCAAAAAAGGAACTGCAAATGGCTCCTAGCAACATGGTATCCGGATCCCCCCCGAGCAAATATTCGAATGGAATTTCAAACTCGGTATAATTCTGCACGGTTTCAAACAGTTGCAACAAGGCCGTACCCACGGTATCGCGCATTCCGGTTCCAGCATTCCACCTGCTCAGCAACATTCCCACTTGGGCGGTATCGCCTCCCTGGGGAAAATATCTGATCCAAGCTTTCAGGGCATCGGGTCTCAGGTTAAAAGGTACGCCACCGGTAACTTGAGCAATGGGCGGAATTCCTGCAATGCTGACCTCTCCTGTAACCGCAGCTCCCTGCGCATAAACATCGAGAACAGCGATGTGGTGTGTGCGCAATTTTAAGGCGGCATTTCCGGAATGAACAAATTGCGGTTCAGTGGTTTTGGTAGCGGTTTCAAATCCAAATCCATTGGTCGTCGGATTCGGAGTTCCCCAGTGTTCGGGTTCTTCGTACGGGTTTAAAATGGAACCTCCGGTCACCCAAATTTCAAATCCCGGATTGGGAATGGTGTTTTGAGCAGTGCCAGCCAACGAAATCAAAAGAAGAACAAAGGTGTTAAGAAGCCAGCGCATGGAATTAAATTGGATATCCTGAAAAGTAGCAGTTTCTCTCTGATTCGACAACTTTCGGCGAAAACATTTATCGCCGCTCAGTAATCTGCCGGATCGGATCACCGGTTGAGCCGCTTGGCAATCCTATCTGAAGCAGGGTACTGATGGTCGGCGCGATATCGGTTATGTTCAATCTCCGGTCGGTAAATCCGTGTTTGACGCCCCAACCGTAAAACAGAGCAGGAACGTGTGTATCATACGTGTACACCGATCCGTGGGTGGTTCCACGGCTTCCGTATTCGATCCAACCCGACTGAAAAATCAGTATCACATCACCCGATCGGCGGTGATTGAAACCGCGCTGAACCGCCGCAATGCTTCCTTCTGTAAATTGTGTTCGCTTCAAGTCCCAGGCGGTAACCGATTCAGAAACACCTTCGAACTGCAACACAAAATCCGCCAACGCCCTGGCAATCTGCTCCGGTTCGTACCCATTCACTGAAATGCTGTCATAATTCAGAAAAAACTGGTCGTTCGAATAATTGCTGATCATTCCATCGGCATTGAAGCGTTGGATCAGAAATTCTTTTGACGCATTGCTGATGAGTTTGCCGTCAATATTCCCGCCAGGCATCTTCAAATCCATTGAATGCGCAGGGACCATCGCTCCTCCATGATCGGCTGTGAGAAAAACAAGGTATTCGCCCTTCCCGATTTCCGCATCGAGGAACTCAAGAAATTCAGCCAGTTCCGCGTCAAAGCGCAGGTAGGTGTCCTGGTTTTCTACGGCTTGTGGTCCGAACATGTGTCCAATGTAATCGGGTGTAGAGTAACTGATGGATATGAAATCGGTGTCGGATCTCTTTCCGAGTTTTTCATTCATGATCGCCGCTTTGGCAAATTCTGTAGTGATGGTATTGCCGAATGGAGTAGACTTGACCATATTCATATGCCCATTTTCGGGCATCAATGTCTTGAGATCATAGGGAAAAACGGGTTTGTCATGCCCCTTGAAAGAATACTCATACTCGTTGTCATCGGCCCAGCTTTCACGATAATCATCTATGGGCAACAAGGTATTCCAGACGTCAGGGACAAACTGCTCCATTTCATCATTGAACTTTTTTACCCAATCCGGAAGTTCATTCATATAATGCGTACTGGTGATCCATCGATGCGTCATCCAGTATGCTGCATCGGCAGAATGACCACCCGGAAGTGTGGCTCCGCGATCTTTCATCGAAACTGCAATAACTTTGCTTCGACCCGCAGTGCTCATTTTTAGTTCGTCTGTCATTGTGGTGACGAGCATATTTTTCGGTGACATTTGTCCGGAGGGAGTGTCGTATCCCACCGATTTCACCGAGCGATCTTCCGAGCAATAAATCATTCTGTCAGCACTTTTGTCGTACCAGTCATTGGCCACAATACCGTGGTAGCGAGGCGTTGTTCCGGTGTATACCGAAGCGTGACCCGGACCGGTAAAAGTCGGGCCGTAGTTGTAATGCAGATTCCGACAACTGAAACCTTCGCTGACCATTCTTTTTAGGCCTCCATCGCCGTAATGTTTCCAATATAGATTCAGGTAATCGTATTTCATCTGATCGACGACGATACCGACCACAAGTTTGGGTTTATCGACGGATTGCGAAAACGTTAAAGTGACAGAAAAAGTGAGAAAAAGCGCAATGGTGAGTTTCTTCATTACCGGAAAATCTGATTGATTCGTAAAGGCGCAAATTACGAAATCATCTTCCCAATTCGGGTCAGTAAGACCGAACGAATAGGTTCAATACAATCAGACATGTTACCACGCTCAAAAACACGTTCAGACCGGCGTACAGATACATTCCATCGCGCATCAATTGTAAAGTTTCGAAACCGAAAGTTGAAAAAGTGCTGAATCCGCCACAAAAGCCAATGATGCCAAATGCAACCCAGCCCGGTTGACGGTTTGTGTCCTTCCCGATCAGCAACCATATCAAACCAAGAATCAAACAAGCAATTACATTTACCGCCAACGTTCCCCACGGAAAACGAGCGTCTGTTAACCGCAATACCCATTGACCGATACCGAAGCGACAAACGCTACCGAGACCACCGCCCACAAAAATTGCCAGAATTGTATAGATCATATTCCGAAGTGGATAAATCTACAGAAAATTGCCTGATTAAGTTAAAATATGATAAGACGTGAACTCACTTTGAAGTGGTCAACCTATATCAGGGACGTACAACTTTTCACTTTCCGCTTCTCACTTTTGAATTCTCAACCCCCACCTCTCACAATTAACCATTAATCATTAACAGCTATCCCCACTTTTCACTCTCCCACTTTTCACTCGATTCAACACAATCCAAAACCCCTGAACAGTCAGCAACCCGAGCACAATACCGAGCAGGACTCCTGCAGTTATGTCCGATGGATAATGCACTCCAAGATAAACTCTGCTGTAGGAAACCAGAGCCGCCCACAGCAATAAAATGACAATTGCGCGACGTTGATTTCTGAAAAGAGTCAGGCTAAAAAATGTCGCAATTCCAAAATGATTGGCGGCGTGTGACGAAACAAACCCGTACAATCCGCCACAATGGTTGTCAACGATATGAACAAGGTGCGCGATTTCCTCGTTGTGGCAGGGGCGATATCTCAGGAACATGTTTTTAAACAATTTCACTGAAATCTGATCGGTGAGCACAATTGTCAGCACTGATCCAAGCGCGAAAATTCCCAGTCCTTTCCAACCCCATTTTCGCTGGGCAAAAACCGCTATAACAAGATAAAGGGGAATCCAGGTAAGTTTGTGACTGATCAACACCATGAAGACATCTACGGCGGGATGATGGGCACCATTCAGTACGAGGAAAAGGGTACGATCAACCGATTCCAGCCATTCGATCATTTACCGGGATTCAGAGTTTTCCAGATTTTATCTTTGAGCTCTGTCAACCCTTCCTGACTCACCGACGAGAAATATTGATGCGGCAAATCCCCAAGCGAAGCCGAAATCTCTTTCTTCAGTTCATCGTCCAGCATATCCGATTTGGAAATGGCAATGATTCGGTCTTTATCGAGCAATTCGGGGTTGAACTGCTTTAATTCATTCAGCAAAATGCGGTATTCTTCAGCGATGTCATCAGCATCTGCCGGTAGTAAAAACAACAGCACGCTGTTCCTTTCAATGTGCCGCAGGAAGCGCAAACCTATTCCTTTTCCCTCGTGCGCCCCTTCTATTATTCCTGGAATATCCGCCATCACAAAAGACCGATGATCCCGGTAGGGTACGATTCCTAGATTCGGCACCAACGTGGTAAACGGATAATTCGCAATTTCGGGTTTGGCCGCTGAAACCACCGACAGCAAAGTAGATTTTCCGGCGTTCGGAAATCCCACCAAGCCAACATCGGCAAGTACTTTGAGCTCCAGTATTTTCCAGATACTTTGTCCTGGTTCGCCGGGTTGTGCATATCGTGGAGTTTGTTGAGTGGAAGATTTGAAGTGGCTGTTTCCCATTCCACCCCTACCGCCTTTCAGAAGCGTAATTTCCTGGCCGTCTTCGGTAATTTCACAGTGCACTTCCTGCGTTTCTGCATCGCGTGCAATTGTGCCCAAAGGAACATCTAAAATCACATCTTTTCCATCTGCGCCCGTAGAATTGCTTTTGCTACCCGTTTCACCGTGACCTGCGATTACATGCTTTTTATACTTGAGATGGAGCAATGTCCAGAGCTGTGCATTTCCGCGAAGAATAATGTGACCTCCGCGTCCTCCGTCGCCACCATCAGGACCGCCACGAGATGTCAGAATATCCCGGTGCAGGTGCGTAGAACCCGGTCCGCCGTTGCCCGATCGGCAGCAAATTTTCACATAATCAACAAAGTTCGAGCCCGACATCTATAATTCTTTTCTTTGATCCTTCTAAACTAACCAACTGCTATCTTTTCCCGTGAACTGTAAACCGTGAACCGTAAACCGTTTCTCCGTTCACTGTTTACCGTTTACCGTTTACCACTAACCCACTAACCACTAACCTCTTCAATCGCCAAAAAAAGTCTCTCCGAAATCTCGTCGATACTTCCCAGTCCGTACACGCCACGATATTTGGATTGTTTCCGGTAATGCTCTGCAACCGGAGCCGTTTCCCGCTCATACACGGCAATCCTTTTATTGATGACGTCCGGATCAGCATCGTCGGTCCGTCCGCTGGTTTCGGCGCGGTGTTTCAATCTTTTCTTCAATTCTTCTTCCGGGACTTCGAGCGCGAGCATCATTGTGATTTCCGTTCCGCGTGATTGCAGAAACTGATCCAACGCTTCGGCCTGTGCCGTGGTTCGCGGAAAGCCATCAAAAATAAATCCCTTCGCATCCGGTCTTTTTTCGACTTCGCTTTCGAGCATGGCAATCGTCACTTTGTCTGGCACCAGTTCGCCCTTGTCCATGTAACTCTTCGCCAGCTTTCCCAGTTCGGTTTCGCCTTTGATATTGCTGCGGAAGATATCACCGGTTGATAAATGAGCAAGTTGATAGCGTGCTATGAGTTTCTCGCTTTGTGTTCCTTTTCCGGCTCCCGGAGGGCCAAACAATACGATATTCAGCATATTGATTCTATTCGGTGATTTTATAAATGTGCTTCAGGTTTCTGCCCAACCCGTCGTAGTCAAGCCCGTAGCCAACCAGAAAATCGTTCGGCACACGTAGCGCAGCATAATCGATTGGAAAATCCTTGGTATACGCCTCGGGTTTAAACAACAGCGTTGCGACTTTGATTGTTTTCGGCAATTGCGTCTGCAATGATAAATGTAAATGTTCGATCGTATTGCCGGTATCGACAATGTCTTCAACAATTACTACCGTGCGGTCTTTGATATTTTCGTTCAGACCCACCAGTTGCTTGATCATTCCTGTGCTGGAAGTTCCTTCGTAAGAAGCCAGTTTCACAAACGATATTTCACAGGGTATGGAAACGTGCTTCATGAGGTCGCCCAGAAACATGAATGATCCGTTAAGGACTCCGACAAAAAGCGGCATTTGGCCTTCCAGATCGGCGTCCAGGCGTTTTGCAAGTTCTACAACAGACTGCTGGATTTGCTCTTCGCGGATATTCACCGCGAAGGTTTTATTGTGTAATGTAATGGTGGGTTCCAATCTTGAAATTTTGATTGGCGAAGGTAAGCATTTTTGAAAGGGACAGAAGGAATGCCCAATTCATAGAATTCAGCCACAGGACAATTGTCCGGGCCCCACCTACCACTTCACGAGAATTACCTTATTTCTTTACAATCTTGCCCCCGGGCAAGGTGTTTCCGTCGGTTTTGATGCTGTAAACATATATACCCGAAGCCTGATCGCTTAGATTCACCATAATTCGATCCTGTCCGGGAGAAACGGATACAACAGAAACCAGATTGCCCACGGAATTGTAAATCATCAACTCTGCTCCGTTTGCACCAATGGGTTCGCTCAATTCAATCGTTGAATAATCGCGCGTAGGATTGGGTGATATCTGATTATTGTTGATCGGCGAATGGACATCAACTCTCCATTGCGGAGCTTGAGGTGGACCGGGAGGACCTTCGGAATCGGAACAACAGGATGAAGGTAAATCACCGCAAAGGCCATACACATCCAAGCCGTCATCACCATGCCAACTGATCGTTCGTTGGATGAACATTTTTGTTCCATCCGGAGTCTTCATTATTGGCGACATGATGGCGTTGGTCGGACCGGCGGTGACAATTCCATTGACGCTTGCATTCTGCTGATGAAACAATTCGGTGCCATCCGAACGAAAAACATAAACATGCGAATTGGTAATGTCTGTGCCAGACGCCAGCATGTATTCAATATTGGAATCGTCACAATCAAACATGCTGCGGGTGATGTAATATACCCATCCATTTCCCGGTGTGTCTGGAATAACAATTGATTCAACAATTTGATAATCCATATCATACAAGGTAATTCCGCCGTCGACAACAGTCGCATACACGTATTCATCATCATCGATCTGTACGAGACTAAGCTGGTACGAATAATTCGGATCTGAAGGGCTGAACTGGTGTTCAAAGGTAATTTGAGCTACTATCCAGCTACTACTCATCAAGAAGAGAGAACAAAGTAAATATTTCATAGTATTATGGATTTGGTTACCTGCAATTTACAGGATTTATTCATTATGGCCATGGCTTTTAATTTTTCTATTCTCAACAATTGAAATCGCAAATCTGGATTGTTGTCATTTCCCGGTTGAATTCAATAACTTTAATTTCCAAACCAAAATTTTACCCAATGAAAAATTTGATCATATATGCTTCGTTGAGCCTGGTGCCAATAGTAGCTGCACTTGCTGCGTGGGATTATCTCTACCATCCTACGGTGACCTTCAACAATCAATTCACAGAAACGGAAATAGAAAAGCTACAAAATGAACTCAGCGAACGTGGTGTAACTCTTTTATTCGAAAAACTGAAGTTCAATTCCATCGGAGAAATCAGCGAAATCCAAGGATCCGTAAAATATTACACCCACTCATCCGGCACATTCGAAACAGACGATTTCACAAGCATCAACGGCGGGCTTTTTTATATGGACCTCAGCTTTCAATAACCGATTGCCTATCGCCACACACTCTCTACAAATCCCTCAATCACCCAATCGTCAATCGTAAATCCCATAATCGCCCAATCGTCAATCCCACAATCGTAAATCGTCAATCCCACAATCGTCAATCCCCAATCCTAAATCAATATCTTTGCGCTCCATGAAGCCTTTCTATCATCCAGGATTCAATCTGGGCATTCTTGGTGGAGGCCAGCTCGGTCGCATGCTTTTTCAGGAAGCAGTAAATCTCGACGTCCGGATGTCATTTCTGGACCCCGATCCCCACGCACCATGCCACGCACTTGGTCACGCATTCCAAAACGGCAATTTCAACGACTTTCAAACCGTACTCGATTTCGGACGTGGTAAAGATGTTGTCACCATCGAAATCGAACACGTCAATACCGATGCGCTCGAACAGCTTCAGCAGGAAGGGGTGAGCATTTTCCCGCAGCCGCACCTGATTAAAATGATTCAGGACAAAGGACTTCAGAAGGAATTTTACCGCAAACACAATTTGCCAACCGCAGGATTTGAACTGGTAGAAAACGCTGCCGCGCTGAATGTCCAAAAACTCCCGGTGGTTCAAAAACTCCGAACAGGAGGATATGACGGACGTGGAGTTCAGGTACTGCGTACCGAAGAAGATCTCGAAAAGGCATTTGATGCTCCGAGCGTGTTGGAAGATCTGGTGGATTTTGAACAGGAAATTGCCGTGATCGTTGCCAGAAACGCTGTAGGTGAGATAAAATGTTTTCCGGCCGTGGGAATGGATTTCAACCCCGAAGCCAACCTGGTCGAATTTCTTTATGCTCCGGCTGACCTTGCTTCTAAAATTGAAAAAGAAGCGCAACAACTCGCGGCCAAACTCATCGAATCAATGGAAAT
>CAZJLZ010000365.1:0-2934 GCA_964546775.1 uncultured Cryomorphaceae bacterium
CGTAGCAGCAGATCTACCTGCAGTGTATGCCGATTATTTTATCCGACAGGAAAACTGGGGCAATGCGATAGATGAAATTCACAAAGCGATTTCATTATCCAAGGACAAACAATTCAGAATTCGGTTGACTTTTATACTGGCGCAGTTGTACGACAAAATGAATGACTATCAGCGCGCGATCCAGACTTTTGAGCAGGTCGTAAAAATGGCACCTCCGTATGAAATGGAATTCAATGCCAAACTCTATCAGGCTTATGCACACCATTCCCGGCTTGATCCGGATGACGTGCGTAAATTGTTGAACAGGATGCTGAAAGACGAGAAGAATCTGGAGTATCGCGACCAGATTTATTACGCCATGGCTGATGTAGAGCTCAAACACAACAACGACGAAAAAGCAATTGAATACCTCACCGAATCGACGAGAGTGAGCACCAATCCGAAGCAAAAAGCAAAATCGTTTATCCGGTTGGCCGAATTGTACTTTGTAGAAAGACAATACGTAAATGCCCGAAATTATTATGACTCCACCTTAACTGTTATTTCAGAAGATGCCGAAAATTATCTGGAAGTAAAAGGTAAAGCTGAAAGTCTTTCCGAACTGGTGGATCACATATACAATGTAGAGCTGCAGGACAGTTTGATTGCCATGGTCAACCTACCCGAGAAAGAGCGTGAAAAGAAAATTCTTAAAATGATGGCTGATCTGGAAGCAGAAGAAGAAAGGCAGCGTCAAGCACGGGAATCTGACCAGATCGGGACATTCAGCAAACAAGATCAGCAACAAAAAGTAAAAACCGGTCCGGGAGGAAGCGGTGACTGGTATTTTTACAACAACAATACACGGTCTCACGGTTTCAATGAATTTCGACGTGTATGGGGAACCCGGAAACTCGAAGACAACTGGCGACGCACGAACAAACAATCCGAAGAAATTGCCTGGGATGAACAAGGAGAAACTGAAATAGGAGGAAGTGAAGGAGAAATCTCCGCATCCAACGTTGCAAGCTTAGAAGAATACCTGAAAGGACTGCCGCTTGACGACACCTCATTGGTTGCTGCGCACAATTCACTCATTAATTCGCAGTACCATATGGGTGTAATTTATCGTGAAAAGCTGCACGACGATGACAACGCTATAGAGGCATTTACGAGGATAATACTGGAATACGACACGAGTCATTTTGCACTGGTTTCACATTACCAACTTTACCGTCTGTACATTAAGAAAGAGCAAACCGGTAGTTTCTTCGGAAGTGGAATGCGCGATAATTCGGAGTACTATAAGAATGTTATTCTGGAAGATCATCCCGATTCCAAGTATGCAGAACTCATCCGCAACCCGAACTACGGAGAAGAGCAATCTCAAAAGTTATTGGCTGACAGAGAATTATACGAATCTACGTACACACAATACCGTCGTCGCCAGTACAACGAAGCGCTTTATTCGTGTAACACAGTCATCAGTGAGCAGCCTGATAATTACCTGATTCCGAAGTTTTATCTGTTGAAAGCACTGGTAATCGCGCAGAAAAAAGACCCCGGCTCATACAAAGCCACTCTTCGCGAAATCATCGCAAACTTTCCCGGAACCGAAGAAGCTGAAAAAGCAAAGGAATTGCTCGGAGCTATTGGTGAAAGCGTAAGAGACCCTGAGCCGGAAAAAGTAGCAAAAGAGGAAATCGTAGTGGAAGAGGATGAAAAACCGGAAGCTTCGCCCTATGTGTATGACGCTAAGGCCAGTCACTTTTTTGCCATGGTTTTTCCAAATAAAGGAGTGGATGCCAACCAATTGAAAGCGGATATTTCGGATTTCAATTCGGCTTATTTCCGCAATAAGGACATAAAAGTGACCAATAGTTTTATCAATTCAGAGAATCAGATTCTGATACTCAGAAGCTTCACCGATGTGGCAGATGCTATGGATTATTACAATACCTTTGTAAAAAACAACACAAATCTGAAGTCGATAAACGAACAGGATTTCAAAAAATTCGTAATATCAACCAAAAACTTCACAACTCTCTTTAAGCAAAAGGATGTTCCGCAGTATATGGATTTTTATATGGAACAATATCTCAAATCTCAGTAGTCATCATACGAACGTAAGCCATGTTCAAGAAAAACACCCCTACCGAAATGTCGAAACAAGCCGAGACCGTATCATCAGCAAAAGTCAATACCATTGTTGAAGGAACCCGTATTGAAGGAACAATTCAATCGGAAGGAAATTTCCGGATTGACGGATTTTTGAAAGGAGATGTAAACCTGAAAGGGAAACTGATCATTGGCCCGAGTGGTCATGTCGAAGGAAAAGTCAGTTGTCAGAATGCCGAAGTAGAAGGAAGTTTTAAGGGAATCATTGAAGTAAAAGAATTGCTCTATCTGAAATCCTCTGCCAAAATTTTCGGCGATTCATTGTTCAGCAAATTGCGCGTAGAAGAAGGCGCCAAACTGGAATGCACCTGCAATTACAACGGTGGTGCTTCTCAAATTAACGGAGCCGTCATCAAAGATCTTAAGCAACGTGAATCACAAGCAGCGGCCACCGACTCCGGACAACAAAAAGAAGAGCGAACGGCCTAACGAAATTCTTCGTTACACTGGCATCTCCATTAAAATGGCCACAGTTATAGTGGCCGGAGTTTTGTTGGGGCGCTGGCTGGACGAGAACCGCGACTTTCCTGTATTCACCCTCATTTTGTCATTGGTTTCGGTAGCACTGGCTATCTACATTATTGTTAAAGATACTTCCCGATGATCAATGGATTTTACCGATCGGCGGCAGTGTTGACCGCGCTATTATTGATCATTCTCTTTGTACTCGATCATTATGCTGACCAAGTTGATATTCCTCTGGCAGTGTACATTTTTGTTTTCGCTTTTTCAGCTTTGACGTACGGAATTCACAATTGGCTGATTAAAGCCAACGAA
>CAZJLZ010000366.1:0-2695 GCA_964546775.1 uncultured Cryomorphaceae bacterium
GATATTCCGCATTATGAGAATGCCCGGACTTTTGCAGAAGAATCGATTAGAATGAGTCGGGATAATGCGCCTTCTTCTGTAGGACACGCCACAAACTATCTCATTATAGGCTATTCTGATTATCTGATTCAGAAATATACCCGGGCAGAACGATTTTACGAAAAAGCCAAAGCCGAATACATAAAATTCGGAAAGCGTTGTGAACTACCGTTGTACTATACCAAGTTGGCAGAATTATACAATGACCGGGGAAAGCCTGTTGCAGCATATGCATTGCTCGATTCTTCCAAAACGCTTAGCATAGAATGTGGTATTCTGATTTACCAGCTGATTTCTGAAATTACGTTGCACAAAATTCACCGACAGAACAATGATTTTAAGTCAGCTATGGAAAGCGCTGACGAAATCAATCGCCTGGAGAAGGAAATACACTACAATGAGCAGCAAATGCGCATGGAAGCGCTTGAAAAGAATTTTGAAAAAAGATTGCAACAATCGGAAATTGAAAATTTACACGAGGTCAATCACAAGAATGAAATAATCCTTTCGAAACAGCGGCAGATGTTGTTGACTGCTATTACAGCCGTGGTATTGTTGTGTTTTTTGTTGATTTTACTCGTAGTTGCCCACCGACGTAGGTCGCGGGTTATGGATGAACTGGCGAAGTTGAACAACCGGCTCGAGGAACAAGTGGCTTCTCGAACCGCTCATCTGGTGGAGGCCAATGATCGAATCCAACAGCATTCGAAAACCGTTTCGAATCAGAACGAGAAGTTGATGGATTTTTACCACATCATCACACACAATCTTCGCTCTCCGTTGAGCAATATGGCGACATTGGTAGAATTGATTGACAGTACTACCGATCCTAAATCCCGGCGGGAACTTCTGGCATCGCTTGCACCCGTTGTGGACAATTTAAACCATACGGTAAACGAATTGCTGGAGGCTATTCAGTTTTCAGCCCAGGCAGATACGGAACAGCGTGCCGTGAAATTTGAAGAATGTTTGCAAACTGCGATTGAGGGGTTGAAACCACAAATTGATGCTACAGGAGCATCGTTTGGCATTGATTTTTCGCAAGCTACGGAGGCATTGTACCCCGATCAGCATCTAATCAGCCTGTTTCACAATTTATTGTCCAATTCCCTTAAATACAAATCCGAAAGCAGGCCACCACATATTAGAATTGAAACAACCAAAAACCACGACCATGTTCTGCTGACATTTGCCGACAACGGTTTGGGAATGAACCTCGACAATTATGGCGACCGGTTGTTCAAAGCTGGTCGTATTTTTCACGAACATCCTGATGCCAAAGGATTTGGATTGTTTATGACGAAGATGCAGATTGAAAATCACGGAGGAAGCATACGGGTCGAAAGTACTCCAGATGTTGGGACCACATTCTTTATCGAATTCACGAAATAACTCCCGAATCCTTTGTTTTTTTAGCTATCTCCGGATTTTAGGCTACAATTCTTTATCTTTAAAACGAGAGAAAATGCTGAAATTACAATCATGTTAAAACCCGATTTTTCAGGTCTGCGTGCTGTATATATGAATGGTACACTGAAGCGTTCACCGGAAATTAGCCATACTCAGGGCTTGATGGAGGTTTCTATGAAAATTATGAAAAAAGAAGGTGTTGAAGTTGATCTCATCCGTTTTGTTGATCACAGAGTCGCGTCAGGAGTTTACCCCGATATGACGGAATACGGCTGGGAAAAAGACGAATGGCCTGAGCTTTTCAAACGCATTATCGCAGCTGACATTCTCGTTATCGGTACGCCCATTTGGCTAGGAGAAAAGTCTTCCGAAACCACAAAACTGATTGAAAGGCTTTATAGCAAAAGCGCCGAATTGAATGATCGGGGACAGTTTCTTTATTACGGCAAAACCGGCGGCTGTGTGGTTACCGGAAACGAAGATGGAGTAAAACACTGCGCTAGGGATATTCTGTACGCGCTGCAGCACATCGGTTATACTATTCCACCCCAAGCCGATTGCGGTTGGATAGGTGAAGCAGGACCGGGTCCGAGTTATCTCGACGATGATTCCAACGCTTTTGCCAATGATTTCACCAATCGCAACACCACATTCATGACCTATAACCTGTTGCATATGGCAGATATTTTGAGAAAAAAGAAAGGGTTTCCGGCCTATGGAAATACCCCGGAAGAGTGGAACAACGGTACCCGGTGGAAATTTGAAAATCCCGAACACCGAAAGTAAAATTTTGAAAATTAAGATCATGAAAGCAACCTGGAACAATAAAGTGATAGCCGAAAGCGACGACACGCTGGTAGTGGAAGGAAACCACTATTTTCCGAACGACTCCGTGAAAAAAGAATTTCTTCAGGATTCCGATCACACCAGTATTTGTCCCTGGAAAGGTACAGCCAGCTATTATCACCTTAAAGTGGATGGCGAGGTCAACGAAGATGCAGTTTGGTACTATCCCGAGCCTAAACATATGGCAAAGGATATCAAAGGTCGTGTCGCATTCTGGAAAGGCGTGGAAATATCTGAATGATGACCGGACTTTCTGAACAATTTCAAACCGTCAGGCGCAGGACTGAGGAATTGTGTGCTCCGTTGGAATTGGGTGACTATATTCCGCAACCAGTTGAATTTGTGAGTCCCACGAATTGGCATCTCGCTCATCGCACCTGGTTTTTCTAAGAGTTTGTTC
>CAZJLZ010000367.1:0-5119 GCA_964546775.1 uncultured Cryomorphaceae bacterium
TGGATCACGTGAAGCAATGTTCGGAAAGCACCGAATTTCCCGTTGAAGCGTTCGCTGTGTTCGGCTTGCAATCGTGGTGCATGTTGCTTCTGATAGGTTTCATAATCTTCCATACTGCGGAGCAGGTACTGAATGGAATAGGAAACTCCGCCTTCTTCTTCGGCCAGAATTCGGGCGATTTTGTTTTCGATGAACAGACCAGTCGCCAGTACGTCCGGAATGTGTTGTTCCTTCATCCAGCGCAGCCATTCGTCGTGCACGTCGTTTTCGATGATGATGGTGACATTGTAGAGTATCATCCAAACATCTCTTTCACCTTGTGGAAAAATCCTTTGTCGCGGTTCGTGGGTTGCGGCTTGAAACTCTCAGAATCCCGCAGTGACTCCAGCGTTTGTTTTTCCTTGGAACTGAGGGTCTGTGGAGTCCAGATGTTGATGTTGACCAACAGATCACCGGTTTTTCCACCCTGCACGTTGGGAATACCTTTTCCGCGCAAACGCACCATTTTTCCGCTTTGGGTACCGGGCTCCAGCTTGATTTTAGCCTTGCCTTTGATCAGCGGAACTTCGCAGTTGGCCCCGAGCGCTGCGTCGATAAAGTTGACGTAGAGCTCGTAATACAGGTCGTTGCCCATGCGTTTCAGCGTTGGGTGTTCTTCTTCTTCTACTACGATCAGCAGGTCGCCGTTGACGCCGCCCATCGGAGCTGCGTTTCCTTTTCCGCTCAGGGTGAGCTGCATGCCTTCTTCAACGCCCGCAGGAATTTTTACGGATATGATTTCTTCCTCGCGTTTCAACCCTTTGTCGTCCGCTCCGGGAGGTGCTTTGGTCACCATTTGCCCCATACCGCCACAATTGGGGCAGGTAGAGCTGGTTTGCATCTGGCCGAGGATGGTGTTCGTGACGCGTGTAATTTGCCCCGTTCCACCGCAAGTACGACAAGTTCCCATTTCAACCCCTTCGGCCTGAACGAGCTTGTTGACTTTTAATTTTTTCTCGACTCCGTTTACAATTTCTTCGAGCGTAAGCTTTACGCGAACGCGAAGGTTGGAGCCTTTAAACACCCGACGACCGCGTTGTTGACCGCCGAAACCTCCGCTGAAGCCGCCTCCGCCGCCAAAACCTCCACCGAAAATATCACCAAACTGGCTGAAGATGTCGTCCATACTCATGCCTCCGCCGAAGCCTGCACCTCCGCCGGCTGCTCCACCCATGCCGGCGTGGCCGTACTGATCGTACCGTGCTCGTTTGTCGGAATTGCTGAGAATTTCGTACGCCTCGGCAGCTTCCTTGAACTGCTTTTCGGCAGACGGATCGTTCGGGTTTTTGTCCGGGTGATACTTGAGTGCAAGTTTGCGGTAAGCTTTTTTGATGTCGCTTCCCGAGGCTTTTCTGTCTACACCGAGTACTTCGTAATAATCTCTTTTGGCCATACTTTGTTTATTGTCCTACTACAACTTTGCTGAATCTAAGTACCTGATCGTTGAGGTAATATCCTTTTTCCACTACATCTACCACCTTGCCTTTCAGATCATCAGAGGGTGCGGGAATATTGGTAATCGCCTCGTGCAGATCGGTGTCGAATGTTTTTCCTTTGGCGTCGATTTCCTTCAAACCGGATTTTTCGAGAATGCCTTTCAATTTATTGTGAATCAAAGAGAAACCAACTTTCAAAGTTTCGGGGTCTTCAATTCCCTGATTGGATTCAATTGCCCGGTCGAAATCGTCGAGGACGGGCAAAACCGCTTTAATAGTATCTCCTCCGGCGTTCCGTTGCATTTCGATTTGCTGCTTCGCGGTTCGGCGGCGGTAATTGTCAAATTCGGCATACAATCGCAGAAATTTGTCGTTCATGGCAGCGAGTTGCAATTCAAGTTCTTCTGCGCGGTCTGGCGTTTCAACTTCTTCTGCCGCGACTTCTGTTTCAGAAGTTATCTCCGCATCTTTTTTGATATCAGGGTTTTCCAATTCTTCTTTCACTGAGTTTTTCTTTTTCTTATCAGACATTTTCCTTGATTTAAAATAACGCATGATCGCAATGACCAAATAGTTTGCCAGCGTAAAGATGCGGACAAATTGTCACCTGAACCTAATTGCCCGGATCAGTGCATTAAAGGCAAAGTCCCGGAGCAGTTGAAACTGTCCGGGACCCTTGACTTTCAGGATTGATTTATCGGAATCAGAAATTGTGATTGATTCCTATGCTGAATGACCTGCCGGGACTGAATCTGGTGAATGGCTGATCTTCTGCCTCGTAAGATGAATAGTAGGTCTCCAGTTTGTCGTTGAGAATGTTGGAAACTCTGAAATCGATAGACGTGCGTTTTTCCTTCCCAAGCTTTTTGCTGACACTGAAGTTCAAACTGTGAAAAGGTTCGTAGTAAATGTCTGGAAACAAACCCGCGCCGACGATAAACAATGTCGGACCTTTGACGTTGTAAAACACGCCTGCCTCCATACCCAGGTCGGTGTTCGAGTAGCTCAATCCGCCATTGATCACATAAGGCGCCTGTCCGGCCATTTGTCTTCTGTTTTCAATCGTTTCTCCGTTTTTTTCATAGGTGACCCTTGAGTTGAACTCTACGTCGGTCATATCGATCCGGGATTCAACGAAAGTGAAATTCCCGTTCAGGTTAAAGTTACTGAGAGCCGCTGACAGAAACTCCAGGTCTTTGCGGAATTCGAGCTCAATTCCGAACAACGTTCCATCGCCCACGTTTCGGGGCTGATATTCGGTGCTGGTTTGTTGCTCCGGAATACGCACCAGCTCAATAGGATTGTCGAATTGCTTGTAGAAACCGCTAACGGAGAATATCTGTCCGCGTTTCAAAAATAGTTCCCAGCGAAGGTCGATGTTGTTGACGCGGGTTTCGGTAAGGTTACCATCCCACGCGGAGTATTCGAACAAGCTTCCGTTGAATATCCGGTTGGATATGGGGTCCAGTATCTGGGCGTAAGACAATTCTTTGAAGGATGGCCGGGCTATAGTTCGCGAATAAGAGGCACGCAGATTCTGGTCTTCGGTCAGGCTATAGATGAAGTTCACAGACGGAAAGAAATCGAGTGATTCTAGTACTTTTTCATTTACGAGGTTGTTTCCGTTTTCAATATCTCCGCTGGCAAAGGTTTGATCTCGACCGGTATGTCGCTGAACGAAATATTCTGCCCGGACTCCCAGAATGGTTTTGAGATTTGGAAACACATTCATTTCATTCGAAATATAAACCCCGGTATTGTTGACATTGGATTGATATTCATTCGGATTGGGGTCGTTGTTTCCCGACTGGTAGTAAATGTTGTTCGCATTGGTCGGGTAAATATTCTCAGGATTCAACACTTCGTTCGGGTCGGGGTTGGGCCAATCCTGGTTGCCAAAAAACTGCATGTCGAAAGAAAGGATTTCATAGTCGCGTTGCTTGTAGGTATGACTTCCTCCAAATCTGAATTTGGCGTCTTTCGCAATGAATTTATAGTTTTTGGTGATGTCCAGTTTCCCGGTGGCGTTTATTTCATTCAAAGAACGCCAGATCCGTGATGGATTTCCGCCTGCTCCTGCAATGAAAGAAGTATCGACAGCAGTTTGGGTAAACGCCGTTTTGCGAATATCGGGATCTTCGGAAGTCGATAAAGTCGGTGAGAGCCTCCAGTCCAGTTCCCATCCGGAATCTTTCAGTACGTGTGTTCCATTCAGCAAAATATTGGTCAGCCCCCGCTGATTGTACTCCAGATTGTTCGATGCGGCGATGTATCCGGATTGTCCAACGGCTTCTCCGTTGTTGTCGATTCTGAATTTACCTGCACGACTTTCGCCGTTTTGCAGGTGCATGAGCGTCAACCTGATTTTAGAGTAACGCCCTTTGTAGGCCAGTCCTCCGAGGGCACCCACCAAAACATTTTTTTCTCCGAGTTCGCCTGTCTGCAAGTTGGCCTGTCGCATTTCGGTTATGGCTGGATCAATGTTTCGTTGATATTCGCCATAAACCACATCGTCGTAGTATCTGTAATCGGTTTTGTACGACAGAGAGAAGATGTATCCCAATTTGGGATCATAGTTGGAGAAAGTATCGGTGCTGTCTTTTTTCTTTTTAATCTCCAACTGATCTCCGATTGTAAACCCTGCACTGTAGTCTACAAAACTGGTGGTGCGTTGTGCACCGAGTTGTGGATTGAAGCTGCCTACGAATTGATTGACCGATTCTGAAGAGGCGCCGCTGACGGGTGTTGGTATGTTGCTTTGCTCTGCGCCGGCCGGCAATTCCCGGCTTCCGTCGTCCATACCCAAAAAGTCCGTGCTTCCGCCTTCATAGCTCAGATAGTCCGGATTGAAGTGCATGTCGGGATTGAAAGAAGTTCCAATGGATACATTCAGGATTCGCTCCTCGGGAAAATCTTTGGTTTCAACATTCAGGATTCCGCCGGTAAAATCTGCGGGTAAGTCCGCTGTAAAGTTTTTACTGATCATCATATTGTCGATCAGATTGGTCGGAAAGATGTCCATCTGAAGACTGTTTTTGTCGGGGTCAAGGCCTGGAATATCCACACCGTTGAGGGTGGTTTTGGTATAGCGATCGCCCAATCCGCGTACGTAAATGTATTTTCCGTCTTCGATCGAAACACCGGTTACGCGCTTTGCGGCTTCAACCGCGGTGGCATCTCCGGTCTGCTGCATTTTTGAGGAAGAAATTCCATCCATCATGGTGGCCGATTTCTTCTTCATGCTCATCAGGGCCACTTCGGAAGAGCGCACAGCTTCTGCTGTAATAACCACCTCTCCCAGTTCCAGACTGCTTTCTTTCAGTCGGATATTTTCGAGGAGTTCTAGTTTCCCCTCTTTTACTTCAACTCCGGTTATGGTTGTCGTTTGATAGGTAATGTATGAAATCTGCAAATCATAGGTTCCCGGTTCCAGTTCCAGGGTAAATTTTCCATCCAGATCGGTAACTGTTCCTTTCGAAATACTTTTGATGTAAATGTTCACTCCGATGAGCGTCTGGCCGTCGCTGTCATCAATGACCGTTCCTCGGATGGTGCCGGTTTGCGCAAAGATGTAGGTAGATGTTAACGCGAATATGATAATCAGTAATTGTTTCATTGAATTATTTGTGAGGGTTTTAAAACAG
>CAZJLZ010000368.1:0-3261 GCA_964546775.1 uncultured Cryomorphaceae bacterium
GCCGCGATCATTTTTTCTGACATCCTCGTCATACCCGAAGCCATGGGTTTGCCCTACGAAATGATAGAATCTGTTGGTCCCAGATTCAACGTGACCATTCGCAACGCTGCCGGTCTGGAACGATTAACCACCGATGTCACCGGTGAACTGGACTATGTTAAAAAGGCGATTGAACTCACTAAATCACAATTGGATAACCGCGTGCCGCTCATTGGTTTTGCCGGCGCTCCATGGACCATCTTTGCCTACATGACCGAAGGCAAAGGCTCCAAAACTTTCGCCGAGGCACGGAAGTTGCTTTACACGCAGCCGGTGTTCGCAGAGCAATTGCTCGAAATGATCACCGAAGCAACCATAGCTTACCTGAAAATGCAGATAAAAGCCGGTGCAGATTTGATCCAATTGTTCGATTCGTGGGCAGGAATTCTCCCCCCGGATCAATACCGACGCTTTGGATTAAAATACATTTCCCGAATCTGCGATGCCATCAACGAAATTCCGGTGACTGTTTTTGCAAAAGGTGCGTGGTTTGCACTCGAAGAAATGAAATCATTGAACTGCGAAACCATTGGTCTCGACTGGAATATGGATCCGAAAAACGCAAGAAAGATTTTCGGAGCTGACAAAACCCTTCAGGGAAATTTAGATCCGTGTTTGTTGTATTCAGACGACGAGAATATCCGGAAAGCGACCATCCAAATGTTACAGGACTTTGGCGACCGCCGACATATTGTTAATTTAGGCCACGGAGTGTACCCGGATACCGATGCCTCCAAAGTTAAATTGTTTATAGACACCGTTAAAAGCCACAAATACCAACCCGCATGAAAAATCTGCTCCTTTTACCGTTTTGCTTCCTGCTGATGTTCTCTGTTCAGGCACAGGACGAAACCGAAACCGAATCCGATCCGGACAACATGATCGTGAACGGCAATTTTGCCGATTATGAAGGCAAACTCAAAAAGGCCGGTCAATTTGATCTTGTAAAAGACTGGAAACCGGGAACCAGTATTGTTCCTGATTTTTATGCTCGCGACGTTAAAAGCGAGTACGTGGCGGTTCCGAAGAGCATGTACGGAGAACAGGAGCCACACAGCGGCGACAATTATGCCGGAATCGTTGCATTTGGATACCGTGGACGAACGCCACGCAGCTACATCTCAACCCGCATGAAAACCGATATGGTGAAAGGCCAAATGTATTGCATAAAATTCCGGGCCAGTCTGGCGGAGATATCAAAATACGGTGTGAACAATCTCGGTGTGCATTTCACCAAACACGAAACCGACGTTCAGACTGAAAACAGTTTGCTGTTTGACGAGCGCATTGTCAGCGATATCAATCCTGTGGTGACGGAAATGGACGGTTGGCATTTGTACTGTAAAATTGTGCAAGGCGAGGGCTTTGAAAGATACATGACCATCGGTAATTTTGATACAGACGAGAAAACCAAAGCCGAAAAAGTAAAACGCCCGACGGGAATGACCCAGATGCAGGAGAACATGGCCTATTATTTTATCGACGATGTTTCTGTGAAAAAAATTCAATACCCTGGTGAGTGTGATTGCAGCGAAGGACGTATTCCGGAGTCTAAAATCATTTACAGCAAATCTTCCACTGCGCTTGAGGGCAAAACCCTTTCGGAACAGGCGGCGGCGAGCACCATCTATTTTTATCAGTTCAACCCGGAAGTTACTTCCAGCTTTCACAAGGATCTCGACAACCTGGTGAGTATTCTCAACGAAAACAAACTGGTACGCCTGAAAATCGTTTCACACATCGACAACGAAGAAGCTGCCATGGGTGATAAAACCCCGCGTCTTGCAGATCTGTGTGAACAACGGGCCATTGCAGTGCTTAAGTATTTTCAGCACAATGGTATCGACCGTTCGCGGCTGATCATGGAAATGAAAGAAAACGACCAACCGGATTCGGAAATGAACACACCCCTGTCGCTGGCAAAAAACCGACGGGTTGAGTTTCAAATCACCAAATAGAGGTGGATCAAAGGTGTAGTGTCGAACACGGCATGTGATAAAATTTCCCAACTTATTGAATTGGGTGCCTTAGAAGAATCTTCTCTTAGTATTGATCCGTCCAAATTCTTCCATGAATGAAGTCAAAGAGCAGGTTGTCACAGATTTCTTTGGGCGCGATTTTTTTGATCACGACTTTCGTTTCCTCCAATATCAGTTGGGGCGAGGATAATTGGAAGGGCATACTGGAAGCTGATGCAAAGGGCTATTACGCTTATTTACCGGCAGTTTTCATTTATGACGATTTGAATTTTGGGTTTTTCGATCAAATTGAGAAAGAACAGTACTACGATGAAAATCTGTATTATGATTATCGTACGGTTGCTAACGGAAAAGTCATCAACAAGTATTTCAGCGGAACGGCTTTAGCTCAATCGCCATTTTTTTTGGCTGCTCATTTATCCAGTAATGCTTTTGGCTATACAACGGACGGCTATTCAAATTTGTACCCAATTTTTATAAATATTGGTGCGTTGTTTTATTTGATTCTGGGTTTATGTTTTCTCGGCAGAACATTGTCGACTTATGGCGTTAATGATTGGCAAAAATCGCTAACCTTTTTTGCCGCAGTATTCGGGACAAATTTATTCTATTATGTTACTGTAGAACCCGGCCTATCTCATGTTTATTCCTTTGCATTTGTTTCAATGTTTGTGTGGTACTCCAGAAAATACTTTTATACTTTCCAGGGAAGAGATCTTTTCATTCTTGCTGCACTTCTTGGTATAATTGTTTTAATTCGGCCAGTCAACGGAATAGTAATTTTTGTCTGGCCTTGGTTGGCTGGTAGTTCATCATCCATCAAGATTGCTTTTCGGGCCGCGGTTAATAATTATGCTTGGGTGATTTCCGGAATGGTGGTTTTTCTATTGTTGATCTCCACTCAGCTTATTATTTATAAAATTTCAACTGGTCATTTTTTTATAGACTCATATGGAGAAGAAGGATTCAACTTTGCATCGCCGCGTATGTTCGATATTCTCTTTAGCTATAAAAAAGGTTTGTTTTTATATACCCCGATGTATCTCTTGTCTTTCATAGGCTGTTATTTTCTGTGGAGGTCATCGCGATTTGCAGTAGGTGCATGGTTGGGCTTTTTTCTGCTCATTACCTATGTGTTCTCCTCCTGGTGGAACTGGTATTACGGTGGAAGTTTTTCCTCACGGGTGTATGTCGAATTTATTCCGGCCTTTATGATTCTACTGTCTATTTCCATTAAATATAT
>CAZJLZ010000369.1:0-7788 GCA_964546775.1 uncultured Cryomorphaceae bacterium
TACGGGCATAACCTTGATCCTATGGCACCCATAAAAGTTCCCGGTATGACCTATATGCCGCCGCTTTTCGGTGAAAAAGATTTGCTTAACTTTTACGTCACCTCCTATCCTCACGTGGGTTCACTGTATCTCAGTCTTGCCGGATTCTTTGCCATTCTGGCGTTTTTCTTCAGAAAAAGAACATTAAAACGAATTACCGACGCATGAAACTATCCAACTTGTTTTTAATTGCAGCATTGGTTTTTGCCTTTGCCTGCAGCAATGACCCTGAACCAATAAATTTCGGGAAAGATCAATGTGATTTTTGCAAAATGACCATTGCGGATTCGAAATTCGGCGCCGAACTGGTTACAGACAAAGGCCGCATTTACAAATTTGATGCGGTTGAATGTATGGTGCCGTATATTAATGAAAACGAGCATGAATATGCGCATGTGCTCGCCGTTCCATATGACGAACCCGGCGCACTCCGACCTGCGGAAAACCTGCAATTTATTATTTCCGATTCCATTCGCAGTCCGATGGGTGCCAATTTACTGGTGATCACAAACAATACGGCTTCGGATAAATTTGCGGGACAGCCATACGATTGGTCCGGTATTCAAGAATATCTGCTCAATGAAGACTGGTAATCCTGGTTTCTTTTGTATTCTATATCCGCTTCTGACTATCATTCTTTTCGCATCCGTTGCTGTTGCGGGTGTCACTGAGGTCTATCCTCCCGGCAAGAACCTCAAACAGGCCATAGCCGATGCAAATCCACACGACACGCTCATGGTTCAGGGTGGAAATTACGATATCGACCTGATTGAAATCGACCGTCCGCTGGTGCTGATCGGAGTGGAATATCCCGTATTGGACAGCCAGGGAGGTGATGAAATCATCATCGTGACATCCGATTCGGTAACTGTTTTCGGATTCCAACTCCAGAATATTGGCGTGAGTTTCACCAAGGACCGCTCAGCCATCCGCTTGAACAGGGTGAGTCACGTCACAGTCGAAAAAAATATTATCCTCAATACATTCTTTGGAATTTACCTGCAGTATTCCACAGATTGTATTCTGAAAAACAATACCATCACGGGATCGGCAACCGATGAAATCCGAGCAGGCAATGCCATTCACATCTGGAAAGGCAGCCGGATTCTGGTGACGGGAAATACCCTCACCCATCACCGCGACGGAATCTATTTTGAGTTTGTCGACAACAGCCTGATCTCGGGCAATACCAGCGAAAACAATTTTCGCTACGGACTGCATTTCATGTTTTCGAACAACGACGGTTATGAGGACAATGTATTCCGACACAACGGAGCGGGAGTCGCTGTGATGTTCTCAAAAAAAATCGAAATGACCGATAACCTCTTTGAAGAAAACTGGGGAGGCGCCTCTTACGGCTTGTTGTTAAAGGAAATTTCTGACGGAAAACTCAGGGGCAACACTTTTCACCGCAATACCATCGGGATTTACGCCGAAGGTGCCAACCGCATCGAAATTCGCAACTGCCGCTTTGTTGCGAATGGACAGGCCATGGATATCAAAGGAAATTGCCTCGACAATGATGTCATCGGAAATGATTTTATCGCGAACACCTTTGAAGTAATCACCAACACCAAGCAGAACACGAATTTCTTTGACGGCAATTACTGGAGTCAATATCGCGGGTACGACCTGAACCGCGATGGCATTGGAGATATACCCCATCGGCCTGTGAACCTATTTGCGCTGATCACACAGAACATTCCGGCTGCAAGTATGTTGTTGCATAGTTTCCTGATCAACAGTCTGGATGCTGCTGAACGAATTTTTCCGCAGTTGATTCCAGAACATCTTGTAGACGACAACCCGAGCATGAAACCCGTAGTTGACCATGATTGAAATCAATCACCTCAATAAAACCTTTGACCGGCAGAAGGTGCTGAATGACATCAGCATTTCGTTCAGGCCGGGACAGAGCGTGGCATTGATCGGGCCAAACGGATCCGGAAAAACCACGCTCATCAAATCCATCCTCGGCATGGTGCGGCCCGAGTCGGGAGATATTTTATACAAAGGAACCTCGGTTTTGGGCAGCAGCGAATACCGTAGAAATATCGGCTACATGCCGCAAATACAGCGGTTTCCGGAACATATGCGCGTGCGACAACTTTTTGCGTTGATGCAGGATTTGCGGAAGGACATTCCGGAGTCAACGTACAATCGGAAGCTTTATTTGGAATTTGACGTTCCCTCGATGGCCGGAAAAAAATTGGGCCAACTGTCGGGTGGAATGAAGCAGAAAGTGAGTGCTGCGCTCGCCTTTTTGTTTGATCCGGAAGTGCTGATTCTCGATGAACCGACTGCAGGACTCGATCCTGTATCGAATGAAATTCTGAAAGAGCAACTTCGGCAATCGCTGGAGCAGGGGAAATTGGTTCTGATTACTTCGCACATTCTGAACGACCTGGACGAAATCACTACCGATGTGGCCTATCTGATGGAAGGAAAGCTGAGTTTTTACCGCGCACTCGAAGATCTCAAAGCCGAAACGTCAGAAGACCGTCTGAACCGGGTAATCGCCAAAATGCTGAAATCTGAAAACAGCTATGTTTAGAATCACCCGATTTATCATCACCGACCTGATTCGCAACTGGATTCTGTTGTTTTTCACCGCATTTCTACTGTTGGCCACTGTCGGTTTTTTTATGCTCGATGCGCATCCCGAAAAGGCATTGCTCGGAGTAATGAACACGATTTTACTCGTGGTGCCGATGGTGTCTGTGGTTTTTGCAACGATTTACTATTACAACTCGCAGGATTTCCTCGGAATGCTGCTCGCGCTTCCGTTGAAACGGCACACGTTATTGCTCAGCGTTTTCTTCGGACTGAGTTTCGTTTTTTGTTCGGCCGTGGTTCTTGGCACGGGCATTCCACTCTGGATCATGCACGGTGGCATCCAATCGATATTGATCGTAGTGGTTGGTGCTTTGCTGGCAATTGTTTTTGTTGCTTTTGCGCTGCTCGGTAGCGTGTTGGCCAATGACAAGGCGCGCGGAATGGGCATTGCCCTCATGCTTTGGGCATATTTCGTTCTGCTGTTTGACGGAATCGTTTTGTTGCTGATGTATAATTTCAGCGATTACCCGATTGAAAAATGGATGCTGTTCATCACTTTTCTCAACCCCGTAGATCTGAGCCGAATTGTGGTACTCATGCAAACCGAAGCCTCTGCTTTGATGGGTGCAAGCGGTGCAATTTTCGAATCTTTCTTCAACAAACAGAATGGAAGTGCACTCGCACTCGGAATTGTACTTCTGTGGGCGATCATCCCGCTGCTTTTATCCATCCGGGTTTTTAACCGGAAAAACATTTAGTCCAACATGGCTCCTATTCAACGGCACGAAGCATTACAACCCGTGAGCCGCGAACATCACTTCGGATTGTTGTTGGGCTGGAAAATTCAGAAAGCCGCGTCAAAAAACGTGGATCCAAAACGTGTTTTTGAATACCTGAAATTTGCTTTCGAAACAGAATTGCTGCCCCACTTCCGACTCGAAGAAAAAGCCGTCTTTCCGGTGCTCGGCGAAAAAGATCCGCTCGTGAAGCAAGCGCTCGAGGAACACCAGAGAATCGAAAAACTCATCACCCAAGGCGAACAATCGAATGAAACGCTGGAGGAAATCCGAACCCTGCTCAACAATCATATCCGGTTCGAAGAGCGGGTGCTGTTTCAGAAAATACAGGAAAACGCAAGTAAAGCGGAATTCGAAAAGATGTTGAAAGCTCATTCGGTGCACGAAAAAGATAAGTCCAAAGGCGCCTGGAGCGATGAGTTCTGGAAGTAAATCCTGCTGAATTATCGCTTCTTTTTGTTCAATTAATTCCGGGCCAATCTGTGTCTTCCAATAATAAAGGATATATTTGTCCTTTATTAACTGATGAATAATAAACCATGGTTTCTGCCCCACGTCCCCACGACTTTCACATCCCCGTAATGGGTCTCGGATACACGCTCGACACTCCGCTGAAAATAGCGCGCTTTGGAATCTCGAGTGTCGTCTCGATTATGGACGACCACCTGGTTGAAGATATGCGTGAAACGTTGTACAGAAACGGAAAAATTCCTTTCGAGCGAATAAGCGAAGATGAATACGACCATAGGGCTAAGCGAATTTGTCAGTATCTCAATTTCATCAACAACGAAATTGAAGATCAGATTACAACCATTCGGCTACAGTCGTTTGAGCGCGACGCAGAGATCAACAAGTATTTTCAGTTGCTCCGCGATGGACATCCGCTGAAGGAAAAATACGTTCAGATGTTCTTTTCAGAAGGAGAAGAAAGAAGATTACTTCAGGAAGAACTGCGAAAAAATGTTGTCCCAGGATCGATTGACGTCAACATCATGACAAAACTCGACAAGACGAACTACGACAAGGATGGAAATGAACTTCCGAGAATGTTCTCGGACGCCCTGGCTTCATTGCGTGGATTTGCTACCAGTAAAATTTCCGGTTCTGTGGTATTTTCTGCGGGAATGAATCCTTCACTTTTCAGCCACACCGAACTGTACGACGATTTCTTTCCAGACCAGAATGGCAAAATCAAAAAAGGGATCATCATCAAAGTGAGTGATTATCGTTCGGCGCTGATTCAGGGAAAATATCTTGCGCAGAAAGGACTATGGGTTTCAGAATTTAGAATTGAGTCGGGATTGAATTGTGGCGGGCATGCATTTGCCACCGAGGGTTTACTGGCTGGTCCGATTCTTCAGTCGTTCGCCGACAACCGGGTTGAATTGGATGACACCATCCGTGTAATATGCAATTCCGCGCTATCGGAAAAAGGAAAGCACATGCTTCCTAAGGATTCGAAAACAAGAATCACCTATCAGGGCGGAATCGGTACTTCTGAAGAGAATGATTTTCTGATGAGCGAATACGGCCTCGATGGCACCGGCTGGGGAAGTCCGTTTTTGCTGGTTCCAGAAGCTACCAGCGTCGATGATGAAACACTGGACATTCTCGTGAATGCCCGTCAGGAAGATTATTATTTGAGCAATGCTTCACCGCTTGGAGTGCCGTTTCACAACCTGAGAACCACATCCTCAGAAAAATTACGCAAAGAACGAATTGTCAAAAACAGACCCGGAAGTCCTTGCTACAAGAAGTTTTTGTCCTTTGACACCGAATTCACCGATCAACCCATCTGCACCGCTTCCCGGCAGTATCAGCACCTCAAGCTAAAACAACTCGAAGAACAATTTGGCGCGGGTGAGAAATACAACAAAGCCGCCGATAAAGTCATGGAAAAAGAATGTCTCTGCCACGGTCTGGGGGCTTCGGCGATTATCGCTAATGAAGGAAAACCACCGAAAAAACTCGAGGCCGTAACGATTTGTCCGGGGCCCAACCTGGCCTATTTCGGCGACACCTATAATCTGGCTGAAATGGTGGGTCATATCTACGGGAAATTAACGCTGGCACTTTCGCCCGACCGGCCCCATGTTTTTGCCAAGGAGCTTCAATTGTACTTAGAGCATTTCCGGAAAATGTGCGACGATCCGCTGCAAAACCTCAATCCGAAGCACCAGGCGAAAATGCGGAAATTTAAAAACAACCTGATCAACGGGATAGACTATTACACACATCGATTGGATCGCATTGAGAAAAATAAGCTTCTGTTGAAGCGGTTCGAAAACCTGCTCGGAATAACTCGCGCCAATACAGAAATGGTGATGGTGGAATAAAAAATATTCATTTTCTGCAGATTGCACAGGGTCTATTGGATACCGGTTAATTATTGCGACCTTTGCATCTCACCTCCTGCCCCGGATCAACGGCTTGATCAATTCATCAGGAATTTTTATCTTGTTTCTAATCTGCGGCATACAAAATTTATACACGAATAACAGCAAATGGGAAGATCACACGAATCCTGGAGCAAACGGGAAAAAGAGAAGAAAAAGCAAAAGAAGAAAGAAGACAAACTGAAGAAAAAAGAGGCGCGCAAAGACGAGCCCGATCGCGATGATATGATTGCCTATGTAGATCAATACGGCAACATCTCCGATACTCCACCGGATCCTTCAGAGCGGGAGGAAATTGATGCCGACGATATTGTACTGGGCATACCTCCAAAAAGCGAACGCGAAGAAGAGATCAACGAAGGCACAGTTAAGTTTTTTGACGATTCCAAGGGGTACGGTTTTATAGCCGTCAAAGGTTCAGGCGAAAGTTTATTTACCCACATCAAATCGCACATCGATGAGATAAAAGAAGGTAACCGCGTGACTTTTGACATTGCTCCCGGAGAAAAAGGACCCGTGGCCATCAACGTTAAAATTCTGAAGTAATTTATTTCTGCAACCTCTGCAGAACGCTCATATAAAAGCCGTTTCATTGCGATCTCAAGCGAATGAAGCGGCTTTTTCTTTTGCATTCATTTTTGCCGGAAGAAATAAATCTGTCCGCTGAGCAATCCTTTTTTCATTCCTTCGCTGGAGAGGTACAGATCACCGTCGGAAGTAAAAGCAAGTCCTTCTGGCTTGTGGTACAACTCATCGGGTAGCGGAAAAACATCAACGAGTTGTTCACCTTGAAAAACGGAGATCAATCGGTCGGTTGCAGAAAGTACATACATTTCCTTCGTAACAGGATGAATGGAAATAGCGGAAGGATTGAATTCCACATTTCCCCATTCAATATCCGGATATTTTTCGTCCAGCCATTTACCGATCTGAGCTATGTCTATAGCTATTGATTTACCTTTGGCGGCAGGATCTTCTGACGAGAATTGGTGGATGATTCGAACTTGATCGTTCTTATTGACAGAGGCTTCTTTACACGCCACATACCAGATATTTCCTTTTCCGTAAAAAAGCCCTTCAGAATTCAGACATCCCACCGGAAGATTTATCTGATCTGTTTCACCATCGTGGTTTTTGTAGTTGAAATGGAACAAGGCTCCATCGCTTCTGAGGACGTACACTTTATCGTCTACAACAGCCAGGTCCTCAAAATCACCAATATCTGTGAAGCGCATTACATCGTCTGCTTCTCCGGAGGTCACATTGAAGCGAAATACCGCACCGAGTTCATCCTGAACGCAAAAAAGATGCTCATCATCGATGACCGCAATTCCCGAAATTTCGACCAGCATATCCGGAAGTTCAAAAACCTTTTCGGGTTTTAAAAAATCATACGTAGATGTTGCGTAATATTCTGATTCAGAAAGCTTTTTTATTATCTCGTTGTCTCTCGCCAATGCATTAAACGGTCGAAACAATTTTCCATCGAGGGTAAAATAAATGTTCTCCTCTACGCCGTTCTTCATGATTTCGAACTGGTAAAAAGAAGTATCCCCGATGCTGATCATGGAATGCTCATCCTGCGCCCACCCCGGGTTGTGCTTTTCAATTTTCTTCTCGATTTTCCTCATGAAATCGCTGGGGATTTCTACATCGGTTTCGGTGTACAATACATCGAAATTTTTATTTAAGCCGACTTCATAGAAGCGGTCATTGCACAGATATTCAATCTCTACATAATCTTCATTAACCTCGATTTCAACGATGGTCGCTTCGGGACAAAGCTGGAAAATTTTGTCCTCGTAACTTTTGATTTTTATCTGGGCAGTGCAACCCAAAGATATCATCGACAATAATAGAATGGAATAGATGCTATTCATCACTTGGGGAATCTAATATCCTCTACGTCGATCTCAACTTCTTCGAGCACGTCGTAATTAACTTCGCCAATGGTTCCGTTTGCCGGGGCGGGCGCTATTACCTTTGGCGCGATCGCGGTT
>CAZJLZ010000370.1:0-3146 GCA_964546775.1 uncultured Cryomorphaceae bacterium
GATACCATGTTTCACTGCCAGCAAAGTGGCAATAGCCTCAATGGCTCCCGCAGCACCGAGCAGATGTCCGGTCATTGACTTTGTTGAACTCACATTCAATTTGTAAGCGTGTTCACCGAAAATGCTCAGGATGGCCTTGATTTCTGATACATCACCCAGCGGAGTTGACGTTCCGTGAACATTCACATAGTCGATATCTTCTGGCTTCAAACCGGCATCTTCAAGGGCACGCGTCATAACGAGTGTTGCTCCCAGTCCTTCTGGATGTGGTGCTGTCATGTGATAGGCGTCAGCCGACAATCCACCTCCTGCTACTTCGGCATAAATGGTTGCTCCGCGCCGTTTAGCGTGTTCGTATTCTTCGAGAATTACGGCTCCGGCTCCTTCACCGAGCACAAACCCATCCCGGGTAGCATCGAAAGGACGCGAAGCGGTTTCGGGAGAATCGTTGCGAACGGACAATGCCTTTAGTGCATTGAATCCTCCGATTCCCGATTCATTTACAGCTGCTTCAGAGCCTCCAGTAATAAACACATCTGCCTTACCGAGACGGATGTAGTTGAATGCATCTAAAATGGCGTTTGTTGAAGATGCACAGGCTGAAACAGTCGTAAAATTAGGCCCCCGATACCCGTGACGAATGGAGATATGTCCGGAGGCAATATCTGCAATCATCTTCGGTATAAAGAAAGGGTTGAACCGAGGTGTACCGTCGCCGTGTGCAAAGCCAATCAGTTCTTCCTGAAAAGTCTGAAGTCCGCCAATTCCCGAACCCCAAATCACACCGACACGATCTTTGTCGATCGCCGCATCCTTGAGCCCCGCGTCAGCAATTGCTTCGTCGGAGACTACAAGGGCGTATTGTGAAAATGGGTCGAGTTTCCTGGCTTCCTTCCGATCCAGAAAATCCAATGGATCGAAGTTCTTTACTTCACAAGCAAACCGTGTTTTGAACTTTTCAGGGTCGAAGTATGTAATAGGAGCCGCGCCACTTTTACCAACTATCAGCGACTGCCAATAATCGCGGGCATTATTCCCTATTGGGGTGAGCGCACCTATCCCAGTTACTACTACCCGCTTGAGTTCCATAAGCGGCGAACTTATTTAGCGTTATTCTCGATGTATTCAATGGCCTGACCAACAGTGCTGATCTTTTCGGCCTGATCATCTGGAATTGCAATGTTGAATTCCTTTTCGAATTCCATGATTAACTCCACAGTATCGAGCGAATCAGCACCTAGGTCATTAGTGAAGCTAGCTTCCGGGGTTACTTCGCCTTCGTCAACTCCAAGTTTGTCAACTATGATGGCGGTTACTTTTGCAGCAATTTCAGACATTGTCGTTTGCGTTTAGGATATAAAATGAGCCTGCAAAGAAAAAAATATTCGCATTAACTACAAAATTTTAGTCGTAATAGGCACAAACCTCATCGGGAAGCCTGCGGTCTAAGGTAGGAACTTTTACATTATGCCAAAGACAGACCTCTACAATTGACCCCCGCTTTCACAATATTTCTGATTTATGGTTGCAATGATTTTGTATTGGTTAGAATGATATATCTTTTACTCATACCTTTGTCGCCACTTTGAAAAGACCTGTAAATATTGCCATTCTGGCCTCCGGAAATGGATCCAACACAGACCAACTGTGCCGGCACTTCCGGGATCATTCGGAAATTAAAGTGAAGCTAATTGTATCCAACAATCCAAATGCCGGAGTATTAGAAGTAGCCATTTTACATGGCGTGACTTCATTGGTTATCCCCAACGATCGTTTAAAACCCAACCTTCTGTCTGCGCTTCGATCTGAAGAGATTGACTTTGTCGTGCTGGCCGGATTTCTTCGGATTGTACCTGCAGATGTCGTTGAACATTATGAAGGAAGGATGGTTAACATTCATCCAGCGCTTTTGCCCAAATTCGGCGGAAAAGGCATGTATGGCAACAATGTACACGATGCCGTTCTTACGGCTCAGGAGAGAATGACCGGTATTACAATCCATTATGTTACCGGAAATTACGACGAAGGAGATATTGTTTTTCAAAAAGAATTACCGATTGAAGTTGATGAAACAGTTGAATCCCTGAGCAAAAAAATTCACTCTCTCGAACACCGGTATTATCCCGAGGTGGTCGAAAAATTAATTTTAAATACCCGTTCTTAATGACATCATTTGATTTAGTGGAAATACTCACTGCCTCTTTGGTCCTGTTTGCAGTGATTGATATAATTGGCTCAATTCCCATCATCCTCGACATCAAAAAAAAATCGGGTCACGTAAATGCCGAAAGAGCTTCTTTCGTGTCATTGGTTATTATGATCGTCTTTCTGTTCATTGGCGAGCGGATTATTGCTTTGATCGGCATCGATATTTATTCATTTGCCGTGGCGGGTTCATTTGTAATCTTGTTTCTGGCTTTGGAGCTTGTGCTGGGAGTGGAAATATTTAAGCACGAACAAACTCCTACCAAAGTAGCGAGCATTGTTCCGCTGGCATTTCCAATAATTGCCGGAGCGGGTTCTATGACCACCTTGCTGTCTCTTCGGGCAGAATATGCGGCCATTAACATCGTCATAGCAATTGTCATCAATATGATTTTGGTCTACATTGTACTCAAACTAACACATCGGATTGAAAGAATACTCGGCGAGGTAGGAATTGCCATTCTAAAAAAAGTATTTGGTGTAATTCTTCTCGCCATAGCTGTTAAGCTGTTCAGCAGCAATATTCAACAATTGTTCATTTGATGGAAATCGAATTGTTTACCGATGGATCGTCGCGCGGAAACCCCGGTCCGGGGGGGTATGGTCTCGTGTTGAAGGCAGGGGATCACTACAAAGAGTTTTCGGAAGGATTTCGCAAAACCACCAACAATCGCATGGAATTGCTGAGTGTAATTATCGGCCTGGAAATGTTGAAAAAACCCGGACAAACCGTGGTGGTCTACAGCGACAGCAAATATGTGGTGGACGCCATAGAAAAGAAATGGGTATTTGGCTGGGTCAAAACGGGTTTTAAGAAAAAGAAGAACCGCGATCTGTGGGAGCGTTTCCTGAAAATCTATCCGAAGCATAATGTTAAATTTGTCTGGGTAAAAGGCCACAGCGGGCATCCAATGAACGACCGATGTGATGAACTGGCCGTT
>CAZJLZ010000371.1:0-6230 GCA_964546775.1 uncultured Cryomorphaceae bacterium
GACATCACCAATCAGAAGCGCGTGTTAAATTCGCACGATTTGATTGAAAAGACAATCCAGAAACTCGATTTTGATCTTTCATTCTTCATTACCGGACGGGTAAAAACGTCAGAAGTCAGAAGTATTGATGCTTTTGATGTAGAGATTGATCTCATCAACACAAGCTTATATCAGCGGAGGTTTGATATAGATATCATAAGTCCCGAGGAATACAGATTAACGTATCACTTGCACGAAAAGGAGATTAGTAAAGTATATCGGTTTAATGAGGAAGTTGTTGAATCTCATTTCATTTTAAAAATTTCGTTGAATCCGGTGCTCCAGGAATCCACTGTGATGGGTTTTGCGAGTAATAATTATCACTTTGTTGTGAATTCCCCGTCATATCTGATCAGTAGGTACAAGAGCGGGCTTCAGATCAGAAATATTGAGTATACAAGTATTCTCGAACTTTCAATTGAAGACGCAGTAGAAAGCCGTGCTAAATTGTTTCTTGACAGCCTTTCAGCTACCTATATAGAAAGAACGCTTGAGTCTCAGAAGGAGTTAAATACCAGTACGCTTGCGTATATTGAGCGGCAGCTGAGCCGCATAACAAGCATTCTCGATTCTATTGAAACCGACCTTGAAAATTATAAAGAAGGCCGAGCAATTCTTGACCTTACCCGCGAGGAGAACAAATATTTCGAAAATATCAATGAGTTTGATTTCGAAAAGCGCAAACTGGAACTGAAAATCCAGTCGATCGATGCACTGGAGGAGTACATACTGGGTAGTGAAGATGAGCGCTTACTTCCACCGGCCTTTTATATTACCGAAAACGACGACTTTCTTAAAGCTTCACTCAATGAATTATATTCCAGACAAATTCAGAGGAATATGAACACGTTTGAAGTCACTCCTAAGAATCCTCGAATAGAACAGGGAGATTCTTCAATGGTATCTTTGAAACGAGATATACTGGTTTATCTGAAAAATACCCGTCAGGCAGTGATTGGTCAGATTGGCGACCTTACCGCCCAGATCCGGCAGTACGAAGCGCTTATTCGAAATATTCCGAAGTCTCAGCGAGAAATTCTTAAAATTCAACGCAAATTACAGGTCAATGAAGAAATGTTCATGTTCCTTCTTGAAAAGCGTGCGAATACAGTTATTGCCCGGGCTGCAATTATCCCTCAAACAAGTATCATAGAAAAGTCACGATCCTTGGGTGTTGTCGGGCCCAATAAGCAGAGAATATGGTATCTTTTTCTCGGAGCAGGCTTTGCTCTGGCGATGATCATTTCCCTGATCCGATTCGTTTTGTTTGAACGAATTGAAAATACGCGGGAATTGAAACAATTTTCTTCCATTCCTGTTCTTGGTGGAGTACCCTTGTATGAACAGGATACAGAATCCCGACTCGTTGTCGAAGCGAATCCAAAATCGAATATCGCGGAATCGTTCAGAGCTATCCGAACCAACCTTCAGTATATGGGTGTAAAAGCAGGTTCGCGCGTGATACTTACCACATCGCTACACCCCGGAGAAGGAAAAACATTTTGTAATGTCAATTTGTCTTCCTTGATCGCCAAGGCTAAAAAGAAAGTAATACTATTGGATTTCGACCTTCATAAACCAAAGGTGCATACTTCTCTCGGTTTGGCTAATGAAGTCGGTCTCTCGACCTATCTGATCGGTAAGACGGATATGTATTCCTCCATTCAAAATGCAGGCGTGGATAATCTGGATGTCATTACCGCAGGACCAATTCCTCCAAATGCTTCAGAGCTGGTTTTAAGTGAAAAGGTAAAGGAGTTGATTGAGGCGCTGAGAGAGCAGTATGAATATATATTAATTGATACCCCGCCACTTTTGCTGATCAGCGACTCGTTGGTATTGATGAAATATGTGGACAGTTCTGTTTTTGTAATGAATACTAACCGCGCTACCAAACAAGGATTGCGATATATAGAAGAAGTGATAGAAGCAAACAGGCTCACGAACATCAGTTTGTTATTGAATGGTATCAAACAGAAAAAATGGAAGTATTACTACAGTAAGTATGGCTACGGCTACGGATACGGTTATGGATACGGATATGGCTACGGTTATGGTAGTGATACAGAGAAACCAAAAAAGCGTTGAAACAGAATTACAGAGGCTGAGAATTTGAAGCGAATGGTCCGAAGACTGATCAACATATACCTGAAATACTACCTGTATTTTTACTCTCATCTCGGTTACAGAGTGTTTGCAGCATTGCTGTTTAGTGTTCTTGTCGGGGTGCTTGATGGTTTTGGCTTAGCTATGTTGTTGCCATTGTTACAAATGGTCGATGGAAGTAATGAGGTAGATGCTACCGGAATGGGAAACCTTGATTTTATTGTTGATTTTATTACCAGTGCAGGTTTTACGTTGACCATTGATACGGTTTTAATGACTATGGTCGTATTCTTTTCGTTAAAGGGAATTGCGCGTTTTTACGAAATTTATTACCGGGTTAATCTGAGGTATTTCTTTGTGAAGAAGCTTCGCTTTGAGAATATCGACGCCTTGACGGATCTCAGTTACAAAAGTTTTGTATTGTCTGATTCAGGTCGAATTCAGAATACATTGAGCGGTGAAATTGGAAGAATTGTCCAATCGTTTACAAACTATTTTCTTTCAGCTCAGCAAGCGGTATTGGTCATTGTATACATAGCGCTGGCTTTTGTCGCTAATCCTGAAATGGCAGCACTGGTTGCTGTTGGCGGAAGTCTTACCATACTTCTTTACACTACCATCTATAAAAGGTCAAAGCTCTTTTCGAAACAGATTACTACTTCGAGTCACGGTTTTCAAGGATTACTGATTCAGAAAGTGGCCTTTTTTAAGTATCTCAAAGCCAGCGCCGGAATCCAACACTATGCCGACCGCCTTAAGGAGAAGGCAGAAGAAATCGAAGTGGTCAACAAACGGCTCGGATTCATGGGGGCAATTATGGAAGCCAGTCGGGAACCGCTTATAATGGTCGTTGTTGTAATAATAATTTTTACTCAGCTGAATTTCTTCGGTCAAAGTTTAGGCCCGATAATATTGAGTCTGATGTTGTTATACAGAGCATTAAACAGCCTTATGTTGTTGCAGGTTCAATGGAATACTTTTCTTTCCTTATCCGGCTCAGTAGATAATATGACTGAATTCATGAAAGAAATTAATGACAATAAGGAAGTTTATGGCAACGGAGATATTGGTGAATTCACAGGACAAATTGAAGTTAACAATCTCTCTTTTCGATATCAGGAGAAAATTGTTTTGCGCGATGTAAACCTGAGGATAGAAAAGAATCAGACAGTAGCATTTGTAGGTGAAAGTGGAAGTGGAAAAACAACACTCGTAAATGTACTTGCAGGTTTGATGCATCCCAATAGTGGCTCAGTAAAAGTCGACGGAAAAGATCTGTCACAAATTGACGTCCGTTCTTACCAAAAGCATTTGGGATACATCACTCAGGAGCCGGTAATTTTCAGTGACACAATATTTAATAATGTAACTTTTTGGGCGGACCGGAATCCGGAAACTGAAAGAAGGTTTTGGGCAGCTCTTGAGAAAGCCTCTATCATAGATTTTGTACGTGATCTTCCGCAGGCTGAGGAATCTCCACTCGGAAGTAATGGAATTCTCGTCAGTGGTGGACAGAAACAACGGTTGTCTATAGCCCGGGAGTTATTTAAGGAGGTTGATATTCTGATTATGGATGAAGCCACATCTGCACTGGATTCAGAAACCGAAAAAACAATCCAGGAGAATATCGACCTTCTGAAAGGAAGCTATACTTTCCTGATTGTTGCACACAGGCTGTCAACCGTTAAGAGTGCTGATAAAATTGTTCTGATGCGAAATGGGAAAGTGGAAGAGATTGGGTCGTTCAGCGATTTGAATTCCCGCTCCAAAACCTTCCGTAGAATGGTAGAACTTCAGGAAATTTAAATCTGAAGAATGGACGGCACCGAAATCAAAAAAATTCTCATTGTCACCGGAACGAGGCCAAATTTTGTAAAAGTCACGCAATTCAAAAAAAGAGCCGTTAATTTTCCGGGTCTTAAAATTGAGATTGTTCATACCGGTCAACATTTTGACGACAACATGTCGGAAATATTTTTTCGCCAATTCAATTTGATTCCCGAACATTTTCTGAATATTAAATCCGGTTCTCCTTCCAGTCAGATTGCAGAAATCATTCAACGCCTTGAGGAGCTCATTCTTAAGGCTAAACCTCATCTGTTGATGGTAGTCGGAGATGTAAATTCTACACTCGCGGCTGCGTTGGTTGCCAATAAAATGAATGTGCCTCTGGCCCACCTGGAAAGTGGTTTACGCAGTCGGGATCGAACCATGCCCGAAGAGATCAACAGAATTATTACCGACGAACTCACTCGATATTTTTTCGTCACCGAAGATAGTGGTATACAGAATCTGATTCAGGAAGGCAAAGAAGAAAAACATCTTCATTTTGTCGGCAATACGATGATTGATACACTAGTGGCTTTTCAGCAGGAAATTGATCAAAGTAAAATTCTTGAGCATTTGGGTGTACACAAAGGAGATTTTGTACTGATGACCATTCATCGCCCTGCCACAGTTGACAATCCGAAAAAATTGGCGGAACTTTTGTCGTTGATGGAGTGGTTGTTGCAAAATCAGAAAATTGTTTTTCCAATTCATCCGCGAACCATTGAAAACCTTAAGAAATTTGGATTATACGATCGCTTTGTGGCGCTAAAGGGTTTGTCGATAACTGACCCTCTGGGATATTTCGACTTTCAGAAACTCGTTTCTACCTGTTCGCTCATACTTACCGACAGTGGCGGAATTCAGGAAGAATCTACATTTTTACAAAAACCTTGTCTCACGCTTCGTCCGAATACCGAACGTCCGGTTACAATCCAGTCCGGAACGAATAGCCTGATAGGTGATAACTGGTCTCAAATTCCGGAGATGATAGAATCAATCCTCACCGGAAAATATAAGAATGGATCAGTTCCGCCATTGTGGGACGGACATGCCACAGAACGGATTTTAGAAATTCTGAATGACCAGCTATAACTTCAGTCAGTCAGATTCATTTTAAACCCCGGTTCAAAAAGGCAATTTTAATACCTTCGACGAAATTATTTCTGCGGATCAAATGAAAGTCGCTCTCATTACAGATGGTTTATTTCCGGATGTTATCGGAGGAATGCAGAAACATTCATTTTTTCTGGCACGATACCTTGCACGAAGAAAGGTTTTTGTGGACTTGTACTATACAGCATCGGAGGTCGGAAGTAATAAAGCATTTGAAAACTTTACCGAAGCCGAGAAAGAATTTATCCAACCGGTTTTCATTCCCTTTCCGAAGATGGGATCTTGGCCGGGACATTATCTCAAAGAATCGCTGGCATTTTCTACGGCAGTATATCTTCAAATTGACCGGCGATCGGATGTAGATTTAATTTATGCTCAGGGTTTTACAGGATGGTATTGCTGTCGTCAACGCTCGCGTAGAAAGCTCAAAATTCCGGTTGCTGTCAATCTGCACGGTATGGAAATGTTTCAGAAAGCATTCGGTCTCAAATCACGCTTGCAACAAATAATGTTGAAAGGACCTGCCAGGTATATTCTCCAAAAAGCCGATTTTGCTTATTCGCTTGGCGGTAAATTGAATGCAATTATTGCCGAAATTACCGATGGTGCCAAAATTATCACACAACCCATTGGCATCGATCAGGAATGGATTAAAAAAGATCCACTGATACCTGTAGCACCGGGAACACCCTGTCGCTTTATTTTTATAGGGCGAGATGAAAAGAGAAAAGGACTGGACCTTCTGAATGTAGCAATGCAAAGGATGGATGGTGAAAAAGCAGAATTTCATTTGGTAGGTCCCATCCCGGAAAGAAGGCAGATTAAAGCTCCTAACATTTTCTACCACAACCTCATCACATCCGAAAAGGAAATGATTGATCAGTTGGACCAATGCCATGTGCTGGTATGCCCAAGTTTTTCTGAAGGAATGCCAACTGTTATACTTGAGGCGATGTCGCGTGGGCTTTCGGTCGTTGCTTCTGATGTAGGAGCCGTTTCTGAAGTTGTGATGGAAGATAACGGCTGGTTGGTTGAGCCAGGGGATGTATCTCAACTTGTAAATACTTTGTCGAACGTGGTAGATTCCCACGAATTATTCCAAAAACGAAATGCGGCTCTTCTCTATATTCAAAGCAAATTTA